>JBNMJT010000164.1:0-2371 GCA_050873945.1 Dorea sp. | reverse complement strand
TTGGTCTTTGCTGTATTTAAAAAGAGCGCTGTTACAAGGAACATACGCTCATTTCGTGACTGCAGGTCTTCTAACAGACGCTTAGCTTCTCCGCCATACGTGTTCAGATCCGATGGAATGATATCCATATCGTATCCGGCCCGGACTGCTTTTTTCTGTTCTTCGATTTTCATACGGTTGATATCCGTCACTTTGCTTTTTACCAGCTTGATTGCCTTCATCTGATCCACAGACTGGACATGCAGGTTGACGATCAGGTTCTTATCGATATCCAGAAATTCTGCCAGCATCTTATCCGTAAGCTCCGGTGCCAGGATCTGCAGATAAGAGACAGCCCCGATAGTATTTCCCATCTGGAACGTATTTCTGTCTCGGAATACAAAACTGGTCGGTGCCACATAATCCTTTGTATTGAGTCCTGTCCGGATCATGGAACCATAATCAAACTGGAAGTCTGTCATGATATCCGGATTGAAAGTCTCATACAGTATCTGCAGACGTTCCACGCCATTCAGCGGATATGCCGGAACTCCAAGGATCTTGAAGTTGTTCAGGATATCTGATTCAATACGTTCCAGCTTTGGCTTTGCTTCCCGGATATTATCCGCTTCGATGGAAAAGGTGATATATTTTGACTTCACCAGACCGTTGTTTCCTTTTGCCAGCTGCTGTTTCAACATCTTTGCGTATTCCATACGGACATCATCAAAAGCATCCTCCTGTGGTCGGATCCGGATGACCTGCTCAAACTCCTTCATGCTGCTCTTATGGTTGATAAAGCTCAGCTGAAAATGGATACTGGCATCAAAGTAATTGAGGAAATCGCACCAGTTTTCAAAGATTGCATTTTTATCTTCGTTCTGAGCCAGCTGGTAGTTGATGTCATAAAAGCGGATACACTTAGAATACGTTTTTCCCTGTACCCTGCAGATCCCATCTCTTCCCATTTCCTTATAAGCGATCGACTGCTGGACGGACAGTTTTTTCTGCCTGCGTTTTTCTTTCTGCTTTTCTTTTTTCTTTTTCTCTTTTCTGTCTACTTTTTTGTACCCGGTATCTGTGACAGTTTTCTTATTTTTCTTTTTTCGCAACCGTTTTTCCTCCTTTCGGTTTTCCTGCATCCGGAGACTGTCTGATCTGTTCCGGATCTGTTTCATAATAGTTTTCAGTTTCATATTTTCTGACGGGTAGACGAAGAAACTTCACCCGGATCATATGCATCAGAACATCTTCCAGATGCATCCCGTCTTTTTCGTACATGGCAAATAAAAATGCCGGTAACATCAAAAGCACCATGACCGTTGCTGCATTACTGTTTCCCATCACATTTCGCAAGAGGAAATAGCTTGGAATTCCCATTGCAGCACCTATACCGATACAGATCAGCTGTCTTTTGGTCAGGTTAAATGCTACTTTATTTTTTACCTTCGTTAAATCTTTCGGTACGCTGACATATGCCATGATTTTCACTCCTTCCTGTAATTTAGTGCGCGTTGAATATCGACTTACTTAAAGAGGCCGTCTTAAAGAGGCTGTAACATAAGATTACTGTGTAAGCCATAACGCCAAATAATGAAGAACTCAGATTATCTGAATACTGGATACCTGCAACAAGCACTGCATAGATTGCAACGCATACCATCATCAGAAATGCCTGGAAAGCCAGGGCAAAGAGTCCTCTGAAATAATTTGTGCCGATCTGTCCCCATTCTCTGTTGCTCATAGTTGCGAATGGAATCGGCGCAACTGAGGTATATAGGTAAATCTCTATCATACGTCCATACATGATCACTGTGATCAGTACAGACAAGATCTTCATACAGAAGCCGACGATAAGGGTTTCCAGCGCCAATACAACAAGTTCTCCGATTTCCATACTTTCCAGTGTTGTGGAAAGATCCGTCAATGCCGAAGAAATATCAATGGCGGTACTTCCTGTGATAACACCGGCCGCAGAATTAACTACGTGCTGACCCACATCGAATACCGCCATTGTGATCGTAAATGTGTTACTCACCAGATACACAGCGATCCACATTTTTACGAAGTACTTGAAAAACATCCAGGTATCAATATCATGCATGTTGTTACGCTCGGTCAGCATAGAAATCAATTCGTAGCAGAGTACGAGTGTAATAATAATACCTGCGATCGGCATGATCACGGAATCTGATAAGTTCCGGATCATACTGAATATGCTGCCGTTCCACCCTTGCGGGGTCTGTCCAACCTGGGTAGCAATCTCACCTGTCTTTTGATTGACATCGGTAAACATCGTGTCCAGGTTGGAAGTGATCATCCCGGTTAAGAGTTCCCTCATCCATTCCTCAATCGCATCAAAAATCTGACTGAACATGGATCTCTACTCCTT
>JBNMJT010000163.1:0-2614 GCA_050873945.1 Dorea sp. | reverse complement strand
GTTTGAGGCGTATGCCGAGTTTCAAATTTTGAATGCCTGCTTTTAGCAGAATTTTGCCCCTTTAGTATTACCCGCCGACGGAAACTGAACAGGAAAGGATTCCTAACTTTTATTCCGGTCCGGGTAGCCATCGCCTGATGCATTAAATCCCATCAGTTCGATGCACCTTCTCATCATTGGTAATAAATATCGCCTCCACTCCATCCATATTCTGGATCAGTTTCATCCCTTTTTCATATCCCAGCAGAAAGCAGGTCGTGCTGAGGGCATCTGCCTCTGTGGAAGAGTCCGTAATGATCGAGACGCTGTAAAGGTTATTCTCGCACGGATATCCGGTGCGGGGATCGAGGATGTGGTGATATAGTTTTCCATTTTTCTTAAAATACCGTTCATAGATCCCGGAAGTTACAACTGTCTGGTCTTTTAACTGTACAGAGGTGATGGCTTCGCCGGATTCATCGAATGGCTTCTGGATTCCGATATTGTATTTACTTCCGTCAGGCTTGGTGCCGATGACGTCTACATTTCCGCCAAGATTGATGATTGCGTGTTTTACACCCTGTTTTTTGAGATATTTTTTAACCTGATCGGCAATGTACCCTTTGGCGATGGCGCCGAGATCAATGCCGGCTTCTGGGTCTTCCAGTGTGACAGTATTGCCGTTAATGTCGACTTTGGTGTAATCGACGTGGCTTACGGCTTCGGCGATCGTATCAGAGGACGGAACAGCCGGCTTGTCTGCTTTGAAATCCCAGAGAGCGGATACCGGTTCGATGGTGAGGTCAAACGCACCGTCGGAAATCTCGCTGTAGTGGATACCTTCCTGAATGAGATCAGCAGTTTCGGAAGAGACAGTGAATGGCTGCCCGCCGGCGTGATTCAATTTATAGAGTTCGCTGTCCTCATTGGTAGTAGAGAACATGGTGTCATATTCTTTACAAAGCTTTTTCAGACCGTCCAGAATAGTTTTATCTGATGAATCCAGAATCTGGATCTTGATGACGGTGTCAAAGAGCATGTCGGTATAGGAAAGTTCCTGATTTGTCTGACTGCCTGTTTTTAGTCCGGAGCATCCGGTCAGAAGAAGGGATGCGGCAGTGAGAAGTACGGTAAGCTTTGTACCAGCATTTTTGAAAGAAAAAAATGTCCGCAAAGTGTTTCCGTCAGAGAAAAATTTTTGTATCATATTAAATTTCATAAGAGAAATACACCTCGTATTCATATCATATTTTCATTTTTGTGCTGTGCAGTTATATGTTACAGATGAGTGAATGGTGTTGCGCTAAATAACGCTTTTGCTTTTTTCCTTATATAGTTGTCTATAATTTTTATAACATACTGCAACTATGCACAACTTGTAGTATAACATGAAAAAAAGTCAGTGAAAACCAAATAAACCAAACATATTTTCTTTTTTGTTGAATGGGAGAATTTCTTGTGATAGAATAGTAGCGTTAGTTGACAAGGAGATAACGTATGAATTGGAAGAAAAAAGACTGGATTCTTATATTAGTGGTCCTTCTGGTTGCCGGTGCAGCTTTCGGGGTACATGAATTTGCCGGTGGTAATGGGGCAGATACTGTGACAGTGAAAGTGGACGGAAAAGTGACAGGAACTTATCCACTTTCAAAGGATCAGGAGATCAAGATCAATGGCGGTACGAATATACTTACGATAAAGAATGGAAAAGCGAAGATGACAGATGCGGATTGCCCGGATCAGTTATGTGTACATCAGAAAGCGGCATCCAAGAATCATGAGAGCATTATCTGCCTTCCGAATAAAGTAGTCGTTGAGGTAGATGGAAACGAAGAAAGTGAATTCGATGCAGTAGCAAATTAGGAGGAACATTGTGAAGAACAGGGTGGCATATTTTGGCGTATTTACGGCGCTGGCGCTGATATTCAGTTATGTAGAGACACTGATTCCGATCAATTTCGGGATTCCGGGAGTGAAGCTCGGACTTGCGAATCTGGTGATCGTAATCGCATTATATAAGATGAAACTGCCGGAGGTATACCTGTTGTCTGTGGTCAGAGTATTATTATCCGGATTTATATTTGGAAATTATTTCAGTATCATTTACAGCCTGGCGGGAGGACTTCTGAGTCTGACGGTGATGGCACTTTTGAAGAAAAGCAAAGGCTTCAGTGTGATGGGAATCAGTGTGGCCGGCGGTGTGTTCCACAATGTAGGACAGCTGATCGTTGCGATGCTTGTGGTAGAGACGTTCAGCGTCGGATATTATTTCCCGGTGCTTCTGATCGCGGGACTGCTTACCGGACTGGTGATCGGGATCGTGTCAGCGGAAATGTTGAAGAGGATTAAGAATATACAGTTTTGATGGAGGAACTATGATTACATATATACGTGGAATTCTGGAAGGAATGGAAGAGGACAAGGTCATCGTAGATGTAGGCGGTGTCGGATACGGAATCTATATGGCAGGTACTGCAATGGGCAGACTTCCGGCTCTTGGAAGAGAAGTGAAGATCCACACGTATCTGCACGTAAAGGAAGATCTGATGCAGCTGTATGGTTTCCTTACCAGGGATGAACTCCGTGTGTTCAAGCTTTTGATCGGTGTCAGCGGCATCGGACCGAAGGGGGGTCT
>JBNMJT010000162.1:0-2951 GCA_050873945.1 Dorea sp. | reverse complement strand
TCTATAATACTCTAAAGATTTGGCACGATTATTTCCGCTCTTTACCTCAAGTCCATAACGGACATCATCTTTATCGACAACCACAAAATCCAGTTCATAGTCTCCACAGGTAGAAAAACACGGCTTATCACCCCGAACACACTTTTTCCCCGGAGCAGCCTGATACAGGCGATTAAGCTCTGTATACGCAAATGTCTCTGTCAACATTCCCTCGATCGCGTCTTTCGGAACTGTAACCATACTGGAAATATAATTTGCAATTCCCGGATCAGCAAAGTATGCCCTTCGATTGCTGACAACATCTGTCACATCCCCATTATTATAAAGATCGCAGTAGCCGATAATTCCGGAATATAACAGCCACGAAGCCACTGTGCGCACCTCGTTTCTGCTCACTGGTTCCTTTACCGTATCTTTCACAAAGTTCGTGACAAATTCCAGGAATGTCTTTCCGGTTTCCTTCTTCTCTTCCGCAGTCTGCACCAGAACTGCTTTATACGCTCCCTGAAAGATACTAAGCGCCGTACTGTTGGTAAAGAATCGGCTTGACTCCGCTGTAAAGGTACGGATCAGATCTTCGAGAACCACCATACAGTCATCAATCTGTCGGGATTCTATGAATGTTGTGACAACCTGCGGATACCCGCCAATTTTTCGATATACCTGATAGGCCTCTTCAAGTTTCTGATAATCTTCATCCTTAGATTCTGACTTCAAGCTGATCGTTTCCAATATATCTTCAATATTCAATGCTCTGCAAAATTCTTTGAATGACAGCGGGTACATACGAAGGTACGCAATCCCTGCCGGAAGGAAGAAGTCTCTGGAATTAACGGTTCTGGCAAGATAACTGCCGCTGACAATAATGTCGCATCCAAGTTGTTCTCTCAAATCACGAATTGCATTATAGACATTTGCTCTTTCCTGAATCTCATCAATTACCAGGATCGTGCTTTCATCATCTACATACTCACCGATTCCTGCATTTCTGCAATATTCCTGCATGAAATGATCCGTAAGCATTAGATCTTCAAATCCATACTCATCTCGAACAAGATTTACATAAACAACCTGTTTATAGTGACTATATGCAAATTTTCTGACTTCATGAGTTTTTCCAACCTGCCTCGGTCCTTCGACCTGTAAAACAGTATCATTGCGGTTACTCTTCCAGTCTAAAAGTTCTTTTTGCACATCACGATCCAACTCAATTTTATTCTTTACAAATCCAGCCATTTCTGACCCTCCTCTCTCACTTAAGCCATCATTGTTATCATTATAGCAAATTCCACTTAGAATTCCTATCACCACCTGAAAAAATATCATTTTATGCGATTTTCTCCTATTGCCATCATCTCTGGCTGCACTTCACAGAACATAGAATACCGGCAGGATCATCGTTCCAGATCCTACCGGCATTCTTACTGATTAACCTGCGATCACGCAATCATCAAAGCATCTTTGTCTCTCCGATATAAATATATCTGATCAGAAAGCTGTTCTTCTCTTATGACTGTATCAGCATTTGTTCTGCGTACCAACATACGTAATCCTTCTATATCCAGTCCAGCTGTATACGGAAGGATCAGTGTTTCATGTACCGATGATGGAAGCACGATCAGATCCCGTCCGATTTTTTGTGCCCTTCTTTCCAGTTCACCCGGACGCAAAATTTCTACTGCACCATAAGTAGACTTCTTATTCGTCATAATATACAGGTGGAATTTTCCCTCTGGATTTTCTTCTGCAAGGCTCAGTCCTAAGATATTTTCCATATACTCTGACAGGCTGCAAAACAGTCCATCATTCTTTTTTTCCATATTGCCAAGTGCCACCTGGTATAGATCCTGAGACGTCACATTCCATTTTTCCATCAGTCCATGATCTACTTCGATACTCCTCAGTTCACCATCTTCCTCTATAAATTCCAGGAAGAATGTAACCGCCAGATCCAAAAATGGAATCCATGGAATATTCTTCAAACGCTGCTGATTTTTCTCTGCATTCACCAGCCGCATAGTGATCCGATCCTTTATCGCCTGAAATCCCATCTTGATTTCATTCCCAATTTTCAGCACATCTGTTTCCTGCTCCCATGCCGTGTATACCATATTCTTAATATCCTGAATCGTCATGGATATGGACTGTTCATTCTGCGTACATCTATACGCTTCATAGAAATCATTCAATTTGATCATCGGTCCCATCATGCTTCCCGGTTTTCTGATCGCAATACACATCATAACCTCACCATTATTTAATACCTTTTCCACGATCTCTCCCGTATATTCTGTATTGGATGTGATCTGATTTAAAATATCTTCCGCAAATTCTTTCTGTGTCTTCATATCAATTTCCTCCATGTTTTTTCAATATTTCCGCTTTTATGCGACACTACCGCATCTTAGAGAAACCCAAAATAGCTCGACCCACTTTTCCATAAAAATATAGTTTTTAAGCCGCTATCTCCAATGCTTCTTTCTTCCGATCATACCGATAAATGTGCGGAGAAAGCTGTTCATGGCCTCTAATGTATCCTCCTGTATTGACCTGCATCAGGAGTGTCTTCATATCTGGAATCGGGACCGGCACCAGTGTTTCTGATACAGCCATCACTTCATGGATCGAAGTCGGAAATATGATCAGGTTTGCTTTCAGCTGATCTGCCAGCTGCTCAAATGGTTCTTTATCAAGAAGTACCGTTGCTCCATCTGCCTCCAGACGGTTCTGCATCATATAGACAGGAAGATTCAACTGATCTCCGTTCTGGATATGCTCTCTGTCAAAAGCTGTCTGATTTAAGAGGACATCTTCCAAAAGTTCGGTTTTACAAGGGAACTTCTTTTTCATATTAGCAACCGCCTGTTCATGCAGCACATCCACAGATATTCCCATCTTTTCCAACAGTTTCTCCGTGATTCTGATGCTGTATATGTAGGATCTCCTGTCCC
>JBNMJT010000161.1:0-3136 GCA_050873945.1 Dorea sp. | reverse complement strand
TATGTATACTCAATCGTCCCTTCTCCGGTCTTCTGGTCCACATCCGTAACTTTGCGTTTCACATCTGAGAAATTCACACCATTTGGCAAGAGCACATAACCATCATCCTGTACCTGATATTCATTCCCTGATGGATTTTCTTTCTTCGATGCCAGTTCTTCTGCTGCCTTTGATTCACCTGCTTTAATGAACTTTTTAACTCCTTCTGGCTTTTTCTCATCTGTAACATTAATCTTCTGAAAATTGTTAAACACATACTCGAACAGCTCTCTGGTATCTGTATAAATGTGCACTCCATGTGTCCGCAACACTACACATACCAGTTTCATATTGCCATTATCAGCCATTGTGATCAGTGTCGATAATGCATTGGATGTATACCCGGTCTTTCCTGCCACTGCATATTCATAATAATTCTTATTCACATCAATCAGCATCTTATGATGCTGGGCAAATACATGCTCCTCTGTCGTATCGGATGCCGGTATCGTATAGCTCTGGTTATGACAGATTCTTGTAAAATCCGAATACCGCCAGGCCTCTCGTCCAATGAGTGCCATATCCCTTGCACATGTATAATGATTGTCATCATGCAGCCCGTTCGCATTCACAAAATTCGAGTTATTTCCGCCCAGACTTTTACACTCTTCATTCATCTGCTGGATAAACCAGTTATAATCATGTCCTGCATTTTTACCGACATTCTCAGCCACCGCATAAGCCGCCTCATTGGCTGATGCCAGAAGCGTTGCATATAATGCCTGCTCCAGTGAGATTACATTTCCTTCTTTTAAACCAACCGAAGAATCTCCCGGCTGCATAAACGAAATACAGTCATTGCTGAATGTTACATTGTCTGTCAGTTTTCCATACTTCAATGCGACCAGTGATGTCAGCACTTTTGTAATACTCGCCGGATACTCATGTCCGTCAATATTCTTTGCATACAGGATGCTTCCCGTTCCCGCATCCATCACGATTGCAGCTTCTCCGTATGTTCCCGGTCCCTGCGGCCAGTTTTTCCAGCTATTGGACTGAACTTCCATATTGTACGCTGCCTGTTCTTCCTGCTGTGCCTGTTGTTCCGGTGTCAGTGCAGGCTGAGCTGCCGCATCCGTCGTGGCAACTTCTGCTGTTGGTTCTGCATAGGTAATGGTCTGCGACATGCCCGCCGACACACCTAATATAGCTGCCATAATAACAGCAGATATCCGTTTCTTCCCCCACATAATTTTTTATCCTCCGTAATTTATACCTGTTTTTCTAATTCATTTGTTTCTATTGTTTCCATTTTCCTGCGTAGAATTACGCATATCATTATAGTCCTTCTTTTGGCACATGACAACAAAAAAGCATCGGCAATGCTTCCTTACCGATGCTTTTACTGTTTTTTCTATTCAGTTCTTTTACTGTTCCAGCTTCTGAATCTCTTTGATTGTTGCCTCGTATACTTCCGTAACTTTTTCCATCGCTTCCGGAATTCCAGGCTGTGTACCTGTTCTGTCTCTTAAAAGTTCTGTCAGGTCACGGCTCACCTCATACAGGCGGTCAAACGAAAGATTCTGACATACACCCTTTAATGTATGCGCACCACGGAATGCATCTTCATAATTCTTTGCTTCCAGTGCTTCTTTTAACTGTGTATAACTCTTATCCGCAAGAAACTTTAATGTAAATTTATGAATTAACGCTTCGCTCCGGACTCTTTTTAATACATCATCGTAATTACCGCCAATGGCTTCATAACATTCCTGTATTGTCATACTCTTTTTCTCCTACTTTCTAACTTTCATATACTTTAAGATTTATTATAGCATATGCTGTCATATTTTGTTAAATAGATTTTTTTGATGATGAACTCATCATACCGGCGTATCCTTACAGTTTATTTACATCTCCGTTCAATGTATCCGTAATCGTCTGAAGACTTACCGGTTTTGGTATATATCCATTCATTCCCGCATCACGACAGTTCTTTCTGTCACTTGCAAATGTATTCGCAGTCATCGCAAAGATCGGTATATCATTGTCGCTTCTGTCACTGCTTCGGATTTTCTTCGTTGCCTCCACACCATCCATGACCGGCATCTGCATATCCATAAAGACGGCAAAGTATTCTCCAATCTCAGACTCTTCATAACAGTTCACACCCACAGCCCCGTTATCTGCCCAGTCTACATTCAGGCCGATACTTTGAAGTAACTCCATCGCAATCTCCGCATTCAATGCATTATCTTCAACCAGAAGGACCTTTTTCCCGGTATATGCCGGCGTATCATCCTCTCTTTTTACCGGATGAAGAATCGCATTTTTCTCTTCCTCCGATGCATCCTGGAACGGAATTTCTATTGTAAATACAGAACCTTTCCCCGGTTCACTTTCAATCTTAAGCGTGCCGCCCATAAGCTCTGTAAATCCTTTTACTACCGACATTCCAAGTCCGGTTCCCTGTGTCTTAGAAACACGGCTGTCCTCTGCACGTGCATAATCTTCACAGATATGTTTCACGAACTCTTCCGTCATCCCGATTCCATCATCTGTACACTGAAAACGGTATCTGTGACCGGAAAGACAGGTAAGACTTACCCGGATGTGTCCACCGGCATTGGTGTATTTGATCGCATTCGATACAATGTTGATGAGAATCTGCTTTAACCGGTTCACATCTCCGGTTACCACACAGTCTGTACACTCACATACAACGCTAAGCTGCTGCTCCTTTTTTTCGGCAAGCGGTCTTAAAATCTCCACACTCGACTTCATACAGTCCGCCAGATTAAATGGCTCATCCAATAACTCAACGGCTCCGTGCTCCAGCTGATTTACATCCAGTATGGAATTGATCAGTACCAGCAGATAATTTCCTTCTGTTGAGATATTCTCCAGTGCTTTTTCAAGTCTTGGAATATCATTTTTATATTTCTTTGCCACCTGCGTCATTCCAAGTACCACATTCAGCGGAGTCCGGATGTCATGACTCATCTTCGAGAAGAAGTTCTGCTTAGACTCGGTTGCTTCTTCTGCTTTTTCAGGGCAGACGCAAGCTCCTCTTTGATCTTCTGCTGCGAAGCACATTGTTGATTTCCTTCTCTTTGGTAGGGACAGAGGGGATAAGTCTATTGGATTGAGCTTCTTG
>JBNMJT010000160.1:0-3415 GCA_050873945.1 Dorea sp. | reverse complement strand
TTTACAGCGGTAACACTGGTAAGTACCTGTACATTCCAGTCTGCGGGAAAAGCATTGAACGCATTTATCCTTTCAGTGAGCAGACAGGGTGTAATCTTTGCGGTAGTGATTTTTATTTTGTCAAAGACTGTGGGATATTATGGCGTATTGTCTGCACAGCCGGTGGCGGACTTTATTACGGCGGTTGTGGCAATTGTGCTGGTGCGTACGAGTGTTTATAAGGAAATTCAGGATTAATAAAAAGATATGAGCTATACTCCTGTGGGAGTAGGATAGGTATAATTTGGATGATTTTTCTGGATTAGAAAAATGGAAGAAGCTACATGAAACAAGAAAGTGTAAAAGATGGAAATACAGAAAGGATGAAATAGTAATATGGATAATACTGTATCACGTTTATATTTCGCCAGTGATTATATGGAAGGCGCACATCCTGCAATTATGCAGAAACTGGTGGAGACAAACCTGGAGAAGACGGTAGGGTATGGTCTGGATCCTTATACAGAGAGTGCGAAGGAGAAGATCAGAGTAGCTTGTAATGCACCGGATGCGGATGTATTTCTTCTGGTGGGTGGAACACAGACGAATGCAACGGTAATTGATGCGCTGCTGAAATCTTATCAGGGAGTTGTAGCAGCAGAGACAGGACATATTGCGACACATGAATCGGGAGCGATTGAATCTGGCGGTCACAAAGTACTGACATTACCGCAGAAGGATGGAAAAATCAGTGCGGCGCAGATTGAAAAGATGGTTAAGGATTTTTATGATGATGTTAACTATGAGCATATGGTAATGCCTGGAATGGTATATATTTCCCAGCCGACAGAGTATGGAACTTTGTATTCAAAAGAGGAATTAACCGCTATCAGTAAAGTATGCCGGGCAAATCATCTGCCGCTTTATGTGGATGGAGCACGTCTTGCTTATGCACTGGCAAGTCCGGCGAATGACGTGACATTAGCAGATCTGGCGCAGTTTTGTGATGTATTTTATATTGGCGGTACGAAATGTGGGGCATTATTTGGAGAAGCAGTTGTGATTCCACAGAAAAGATTGATTCCGCATTTCTTTACGATTATCAAGCAGCATGGGGCGTTGCTTGCGAAAGGAAGGATTGCTGGGATTCAGTTTGCTGAGCTTTTTACAGATGGACTTTATGAGAGAATTGGAAAACCGGCAATCGATGCTGCAGAGCAGATTAAAGAAGCATTGAAGAAGTTAGGATATAAGCTCTATCTGGATACACCGACGAATCAGATTTTCTGTATTGTGTCCAATAAGGTAATGGAAAAAATAGCCCAGGATGTGGAATTCGGATTCTGGGAAAAATATGATGAGACACATTCAGTGATCCGGTTTGCCACAAGCTGGGCTACTACGATAGAAGATACGCAGAAGTTGATTCAACTGCTGGACGATATAAGAAAATAGTTAGATATTTACAGGCAACACGAGAGCCATCGTGGTGCCTTTTTCATTACTTCGGAGAACTTTGACCTGTCCGTTGTGTTGTCTGGCGATTTCATTTACCAATGCAAGTCCAAGTCCGGCACCGCCCATTGCACGGCTGCGGGATTTGTCTACGCGGAAAAATGGGGAGAAGATTTTCTCCTGGTTTTCCGGGGAGATGCCGATTCCGGTGTCGGTTACTTCTATAATAGCTGATTCAGATGTTATGGCAGATGTATTGGTTATCATGCGGCTTGTGAAAGCATCTGTAATTTTATTAGAAGAAGTATTAATAGTATTGGTATCAGAAGTTTTCAGAGACAGTTTTTTACTATAAATATTAACAGTTACAGTTCCGTCAGTCTGGTTGTATTTAATTGCATTTTCAACCAGATTATATACTGCGCGATAAAGCAGAAGATAGCTTCCCGTAACGATACAGTCTCCTTCTTCTTGAATTAATTCAATTTTCTTTTCATCTGCAATGAATGCCAGATCGCAGAAAACTTCATCTGTGAGTGCTGCCAGTGAAATCCTGTCGGAACGTTCAACAGTCTGGATTCCCGTCATGTCGAGAAGTACTCCTGCAAGATGTGAGAGGCGACCGGTCTGTTCCTGTATCATGGAGAATAATGTTCGGTATTCATCTATCTGAGGTTCTTTTTTTCGGGCAAAAACTTCCAGATTGGTCTGCATGACTGCGAGGGGAGTTCGAAGTTCATGAGCTGCATTCGCGGAGAATTGCTTCTGTGCGGTAAAGGCACTGTCGAGTCTTGCGAGCATATTATTAAAGGCAGCAGTCAGACTGGAGATCTCATCATTTGTATCTGGAACCTCGAGAGGTTCAGACAGGTTCTGCGCCTGTATCTGATCGATTTTCCGGCTGAGACTGCGCAGAGGAGATAACGCTCTGCGACTGATGAAATAAGTGCAGATGCTGCTCAGCAGAATTATGATGATGGTAGTAATTATACTTCTGATACGAAACAAATCCTTTGTATTTTCTACCTGATCAGAAAGACCTGGGAACAATGTAGTTGGATCTACACTGAATGTGATCGGAGTGGAACCGGCAATGTCAGATTCGTCAATTTGTATCATATAGTTTTCAAGATGTTCGATTCCGTTTAACGCGGAGTGACTGATAAAAAAATACATCAAAATGCAGGTAACAGATACCAGCAGAGTGATGATTAATGTCAGCCGCCATTGCAGGGACAGCTTACAGGGGGAGAATTTTTTTGAAATATTTTTCATTATATGCACCTCAAAATTATATAGATTATTGTCACTATTCTTCCAGAATATATCCTTGTCCGATTTTATTCTGTATTGGATCGTATCCCAGAGCTGCGCGGAGTTTCTTTCTTAATGAAGAAATATGAACCCGGATAGAATTACTGAAACTATTCACGCTTCCGTCCCATAGATGTTCAATCATTTCTTCCGGGCTGATAATGCGGTTGCGGTGGAGCAGAAAATATTCCAGGAGTGCGCTTTCTTTTCGGGTGAGGGGAAGAGGTGTACCATCAACGCTGGCTTCACGTGTGCGGGTGTCGAAAGTGATACGGTCACATTTCAGGCAGACATCTTCCTGAATAAATTTCCTGCGTGTAAGGCTGCGGATACGGGCTTCCAGTTCTTCGAAATGAAATGGTTTCGTGAGATAGTCATTGGCACCCAGGTCAAGCCCTTCGACTTTATCCTGAATCTGTCCTCTGGCAGAAAGAATCAGGACGGGTGTGGTAGTATTGGAATTTCGGAACTGTCGCAGAATCTCCAGTCCGTCAACTCCCGGCAGATTCAGATCAAGAAGAATCAGATCATAATTCTCCGTTGTACATAATTCCAGACCTTCTTCTCCGTCAAAGCAGGTATCTGTTTCGTATCCATCCATGCGAAGTCCCTCTGCGATGGAGCGGCAGAGCTGTTCTTCGTCTTCTATTATTAATATGTGCATGTG
>JBNMJT010000159.1:0-3435 GCA_050873945.1 Dorea sp. | reverse complement strand
GAATACATAGGAAAATCCTACGATTCTTAAGTATTTTACTCCTTCTGCGATAACTTCCGGATCAGAGGTATAGATCCGCATCAATGTCTCCGGCATGCCAAGCGCCGCTGCCGCAAATACCACTGCGACAATGAGTCCGGCACTCAGTCCCATTCCGAGCACTTTCTCTATCGTTCTGGTATCCTTCTTTCCCCAATACTGCGCTGTCAGAACGGTTGCTCCGGATGTGACACCATAAAAGATCAGTGTCATGATGTACTGGATCTGACCTGCAAGGGATGCTCCGGATAATACTTTCTCGCCGACCTTTCCAAGCATGATCACATCCGTCGCCGTGACTCCGACATTGATCAGGTTCTGGATCGCAATGGGGATGACCAGGGCGAATACATTCCGGTAGAATACCTTCCAGTTGATTGCTTTTGTGTATTCATTTTTTTCTTTCATTTATTTCTTCTTTCTGTTTATCTTTTTTTCTTTTCTATTTTTTCCAATATATAACGGCTTATCTTTTTCCGGTTCATACAAAAATGTCTATATTCCTTCTCTACTCTTATCTCTTCTTATCGCATTTTCTTCTTCTCTGCACTTATTTATTCTCTCAATTTCTGCTTCTCTGCAGATAATACACCGCAAGCTGCGTCCGGTCTCTTAGTTCTAATTTTTCCAGCACATTGCTGATGTAGTTTCTGACCGTCCCTTCACTTAAGCAGACTTCTTCAGATATCTCTTTATTGCTGAGTCCCTCGGCAACCAGTGCAATGATTTCCAGCTCCCTTGCTCCAATTCCGTGACCGTTCCAGTCAAATGCCTGCGTTTCTTCCGTTTTTTTCTGAAGCAGTCCCGGAATTCTGGACATGATCTCTGTCCCGAATACGGTCTGGTTCATCTGTACTGCCTGAAGTGCCAGAAGGATGCTGCCGTAATCCTGCTTTAACAGGTATCCCTTCACTCCATATTTTAATGCTTTTACTATGTACTCATCATCCGAAAATGTAGTAAGCAAAAGTATCTTCGCATCGGCATGCATGTTCAAAATCTGCTCTGCCGCATCCAGCCCGCTCATGTCTTTCATCCGGATATCCATCAGAAGTACATCCGGCAGCAGTTCGTCATATAAGCGGACTGCTTCTTTTCCATCCTGTCCGGTACCTGCCACTTCTACTTCTCCTCCTGCTTCCAGAATCGTCTTTAACGCACTGGACACCAGGATGTCATCGTCTACAATTACTATCTTCATCTTTTTCCCTCATTCTGCTTCGGAACCGTGATAAATATCCGGAAACCATTTTCTTTCTGGATCTGCATGGTTCCACCCAGCATACGGACACGTTCTTTCATATTCTTGATCCCGATTCCGTTACTTTCTGTTTTCCTAACGGTTTCTGTTTTTTCCGTATCTTCTATAATCAGCTGATATAACCACGGATGTTCCCGTACCAGGATCTTTACTTCATCTGCATGGCTGTGACGCATCACATTGTTCAATGCTTCTTTTGTGATGGCGATAAAACTATATTTGATCTCTTTGGGAATATCATAGCCCATATCATAGGTAAGTTTAACCGGACAGAAGGTAAATTCTGCTGCCAGTGTTTCCATCACTTCTCTTAAGTTCACCGACTCATCATGCAGATCATGCACACTTTGTCTTACATTTGTCATGGCTTCATTCAGCGTCTGGTCTAACTGCTCCATCGGGACTTTCAGATTCTCATTCTGATTAACGGCCTTTAATGCTCCCACCATCAGGATTGACCGTGACAGCATATGTCCTACATTATCATGGATCTCACGTGCGATACGGTTCCGTTCCTTCAGTGTTGCCAGGTATACTTCCGTATCCTGTTTTTCCAATAAATCGTGATTCTTTTTTTCCAGCATCAGTGTCAGTTCTTTACTGTCGTCTCTGGATCTTTTATATTCCTGTTCCAGTTCATCAAGTCTCCTGGTCCGTCCAAACAGAAGACCGGCTGCTGCCAGACCCGCAATGATAAACACCTCTTTTTCCAGTCCGTAACACGCTCTGAAAGACGGTGTCATACATGTCACAACCGTGCCGCTGATCCCTATATAAATCGGCGAATAAAAGCATAGCATATTATATAAAGCCACCGGAAGAAATATCCACATTTCTTTGTAAACGATTCCGGCTGCCGCAAAGGCGATCGTCGTTATATAATGCAGATATTTTTCTTTCCATGCCAGATTCACACATGTATAGATGCACGCAAGCAGACATCCCACAACAGCCGCTATCCCGGTCTCTGTTGTCACCAGAAGTATGATTCCATACAGGAACAGAAATCCTTCATCTGTTATCTTTCTCATTCTTTCTCCTATATTACGTTACTGTTCACACGTCGTGCAAACAGTAACACGATTTTGCCAATGCTTCGCATTCAAATTACATTTGTCACATTCTACTTGTGACCTGCGACACTACCATTATAATCAGCCATACGCTATACTACAAGTAACAAATGTCATAACCCACGGAAGGTTTTACAGACATGAATTCATCAGGGAGGGAAATCTTATGCTTGTACATATAGAGAATCTTGTAAAACGTTACGGTGACCTGTTAGCACTTGACCATCTGTCACTCGACATCGAAAAAGGCGAGATCTTCGGACTGCTCGGTCCGAATGGTTCCGGCAAGACAACCGCGATCAACTGTATGCTCGCACTGCTAAAATACGACAAAGGCACGATCACCATCTTCGGAAAAGACATGAAACCAGACAGCTACGACATCAAACAGGATATCGGTGTCGTTATGCAGAACGTTGCCGTCTTCGAGCAGATGTCCGTCTATGAAAATATTGATTATTTCTGCGGACCGTATATCAGAGACAAACAGAAACGGAAAGAACTGGTAGAAGAAGCCATTGCATTCACCGGTCTTTCAGATTTCCGTAAGATGCGTCCAAAGAAACTGTCCGGCGGGCTCTTACGGCGGCTGAATATTGCATGCGGCATTGTCCACAAACCACGCCTCATCATCATGGATGAGCCGACCGTTGCCGTGGATCCTCAGAGCCGCAACAAGATCCTGGAAGGAATCGTAGAACTTAATCGGCAGGGATCGACCATCATCTATACATCCCACTACATGGAAGAAGTTGAGCAGATCTGCAGCCGTATCGCAATCATCGACCACGGACGCGTCCTTGCATCCGGCACGACCGAAGAATTAAAGAAAATGATCAAGACCGGCGAGACGATCACGATCGAATCCGTTGCATTAACGGAAGCAAACCTGGCTGATATCCGCTCGCTTTCTCATATATTTGACTTAAGCTACGAAGAACAGACGCTGATCCTCCGTTGCAGCGGTGCCAAGCACAATCTGATCCGGGTACTGAATTACCTGCAGGAGCACGACATCCCATTCGGACGTGTATTCTCTGAGCTTCCGACCCTGAATGATGT
>JBNMJT010000158.1:0-3488 GCA_050873945.1 Dorea sp. | reverse complement strand
TATTACCACCAGATGAAAGAAAGAAAAGCGATCAACTTCCGTGGAAAGAAGAAGGTATTCTTCAGCATTTCTATCGCAGTGATCCTTGCAGGATTTGTGATCATGGGAGTGAATTCCGCAAAAGGAAATGGTGCGCTGGCATACAGCCTTGATTTCCAGGGCGGAACTTCTATGAATGTAAAGTTTGACAAAGATTATTCCATCGATGAGATCGATCAGAAAATCGTTCCTGTAGTAGAAAAGGTTACAGGAGATCATAACATTCAGACACAGAAGGTATCTGGAACAAAACAGGTAGTTATTAAGACAAAGACATTAAGTCTGGCAAAACGTGAGAAGGTTAATAAAGCACTGAAAGAGACATTCGGTGTGAAAGAATCTGATATCACAGCAGAAAATATCAGTTCTACGATCAGCAGTGAGATGCGTCGTGACGCCGTGATCGCTGTGATCGTGGCAACAATCTTCATGCTGCTTTATATCTGGTTCCGTTTCAAAGATGTACGTTTTGCAACAAGTGCGGTACTTGCGCTGTTACATGACGTTCTGGTTGTACTTGCGTTCTATGCGGCATCCAGAATCTCTGTGGGAACAACATTTATTGCATGTATGCTGACGATTGTCGGTTATTCGATCAACGCTACGATCGTAATCTTTGACCGTATCCGTGAGGAACTGCCTCAGATGAAGAGAAATGATGATCTGGCAGAGGTTGTAAATAAGTGTATTACACAGACACTGACAAGAAGTATCTATACTTCACTGACAACATTTATCATGGTTGCAGTTCTGTTTGTCATGGGTGTAAGCTCTATCCGTGAATTTGCCGCACCGCTTATGGCAGGTATCATCTGCGGAGGATATTCATCTGTATGTATTACAGGAGCACTGTGGTATGTGATGAAGACAAAGGTTGGTAAAAAAGCAGCCGCTAAGAAAAAGAAAAAATAAATCATAGAATGATTCGAAAAGCAGTTATGCCTGTTGACAGGGCGTAACTGCTTTTTTTAAAATAGATACATAAGAGTCAGACAGAAAAGATAAAGAGGGAAAGACAGATGGAACGATGGGTGCTTCTGCGGAAAGGCGCAGATTTTGAAGCAATAGGAAAGAAATATCAGATCAGTCCGAGACTGGCGTGCCTGATCCGTAACCGGGATGTGATCGGAGAGGAAGCGGTTGACCGTTATCTGAATGGTACGATCAGTGATCTGTATGACGGTATGCTGATGAAAGATGTGGACAAAGCGATTGATATTCTGAAAGAGAAGATAGCAGAAGATAAAAAAATACGTGTGATCGGAGACTATGATATCGATGGCGTGAATGCTACATATATCCTGTTGGAAGGTCTGGAACGCCTGGGTGCATATGTGGACAGTGATATTCCGGACCGTATAAGCGATGGATATGGACTGAGCCAGCATCTGATCGACCGTGCATATGATGACGGGATCGATACGATCATTACCTGTGACAACGGGATCGCAGCGGCAAATGAGATCGCATATGGAAAAGATCTTGGCATGACAGTCATTGTGACGGATCATCATGAAGTACCGTTTGATGAGAGGGAAGGTGAGAAGATATATAAGCTTCCTCCGGCGGATGCAGTGATTGATCCGAAACAGACAGACTGTCCGTATCCGTTCAAAGGACTGTGTGGTGCGGCGGTTGCGTATAAGCTGATGGAAGCATTGTGGGAAAGTATGGGAAAAGATTCCGCTGATCTGGATGATCTGATCGAAAATGTGGCGATCGCAACGGTCGGGGATGTGATGGATCTGGAGGATGAGAACCGTATCTTTGTCAAAGAAGGGCTGCAGATGCTTAGAAGAACGAAGAATCCGGGACTGAAAGCGCTGATAGAATGTACCGGGATTGATAAGGATAACCTGAATTCTTACCATATCGGATTCGTCCTGGGACCCTGCATTAATGCAAGTGGAAGACTGGATACGGCGAAACGTGCATTGAAGCTTTTACGGGTGAGAACGCAGAAAGAAGCGGATATTCTTGCCGGGGATCTAAAGGCGTTAAATGACAGCAGAAAAGATATGACAGAGGAAGCCGTAACTCTTGCAAAAGAACAGGTGGAGTCAACAGAGCTGTCCGAAGACAGAGTGCTGGTCATCTATCTTCCGGACTGTCATGAAAGTCTGGCAGGGATTGTGGCAGGAAGAATCCGGGAATGCTATTACAAGCCTGTATTCGTGCTGACCGATGCGGAGGATGGTGTAAAAGGATCCGGGCGTTCAATTGATGGTTATCATATGTATGAAGAACTGAATAAGTGTAAAGATCTTCTGGGCAAATTTGGCGGCCACCGTCTGGCAGCCGGACTTTCACTGAAAAAAGAAAATATCGCCGAATTCCGGAGACGGCTGAATGAAAATTGTACGCTGACGGAAGAAGAGATGAAAGAAAAGGTTACGATCGATATGGAGATGCCGTTTTCCTGTGTGACGGAAGATCTGGTGAAAGAGCTGGAACTTCTGGAACCTTTCGGAAAAGGTAATACAAAACCAGTATTTGCCGCCCGCGGTATCACACTTCTGGGGGCAAGGATACTTGGAAAGAACCGAAATGTTCTGAAAATAAAAGCGCAGGATGCAAACGGAAGTGTCATAGAAGCCATGCTGTTCCAGAATGTAGAAAGGTTCCTGAAAAATCTGGAAGAAACGTATGGACGTATGGAAGTAGATGCGCTCATGCAGGGCAGGGGCGGCCATATAAAGATGGCTGTCACATATTATCCGGACATTAATGAATACATGGGAAGAAAGACGCCGCAGATCGTGATCACGCATTACCGCTAAAACCATAGATTGAAAATCAGAACAAGTAATGGTATACTTAAAGTTGTATTTTAGACAGAAATGGAGAGAGTATCATGAAACCGATAGAAGAGTATGTAAGAAGTATTCCGGATTTTCCAGAACCGGGAATTATATTCAGAGACGTAACAAGTATCCTTCAGGACGCTGATGGATTGCATCTTGCAATCGACCTGATGCAGGAAAAATTAAAGGATGTAGAGTTTGATGTGGTTGTAGGGCCGGAATCAAGAGGATTTATCTTCGGTGTGCCGGTGGCCTATGCGATGCACAAAGGGTTTGTGCCGGTTCGAAAGAAAGGCAAACTGCCATGCAAGACCATATCGGTCAGCTATGATCTGGAGTATGGCAGCGCGGAGCTGGAGATGCATGAAGATGCCATCAAGCCGGGACAGAAGGTTGTCATCATCGACGATCTGATTGCGACCGGCGGCACGACCGAGGCGATCGTCAAGCTGATTGAAAAGCTGGGCGGTGAAGTTGTAAAAATCTGCTTCGTCATGGAACTGGCCGGTTTAAAAGGACGAGAGAAACTGAACGGTTATGCGGTAGACGCACTGATTACCTACGAAGGAAAATAGGGTCACAGTAACAAATTAGTTTGTCATTGCATTTTTTGTCAAAAATTCGTATAATAGGGATATTCTATAT
>JBNMJT010000157.1:0-3660 GCA_050873945.1 Dorea sp. | reverse complement strand
CCAGTGTCAGTAAGATGAATTTTCCTACGTCTACTCCGAAGATTCCGCAGACTCCTAACGGTCCAGGTGTCGGTGGTACTAAGGAGTGAGTAATTACAAGTCCTGCTGCCAGCGCTGTTCCAAGTCCGATCACGGATTTCTTCGTTGCTTTAGAGATTGCCTTTGCGATCGGTGCCAGTACAACGAATCCGGAATCACAGAAGATCGGGATAGATACCAGGAATCCTGTCAGTGCAAGGGCTTCCTCTTCTCTCTTCTTACCGAAGAGCTTTAAGAATGTATGTGCCATTCTCTTGGCTGCACCTGTTACCTCAAAGATCTGGCCCATCATAACACCAAATCCGATGATGATCCCGATACTTCCTAAGGTTCCGCCAAACCCGGAAGTGATCGAATTCACGATACCAAATGTCTTCTCGACACCGTCTACTTCAATTGTGATATTTGTAAGCGGCATGCCGCCAATCACGCCGACTACAACTGTACTGATGATCAGGGCAAGAAATGCCTGAATCTTTGTCTTTAATACAAGGAAGATCAGGACTGCGATACCTATCGCCAGACCAATCAACATTCTTTCCCCACTAAGTCCGTTTACCATAATGCAGACCTCCTATGTTCTCTCTTTTTATTACGGCAGTTATTCACTTGCCGCAATTCCTTTTCGTTTTGTTTCTTGATTTTAAATTTTAATCTTATCCTTCATATTTCCCCGTGAAATTCGGTGCATATTTTGCTGCAAGTCTGATTGCCTCGATCATGCTGACCGCACTTACAATTCCTTTTCCTGCGATATCGAACGCCGTTCCGTGATCTACTGATGTACGAAGGATCGGCATACCATTTGTGATCGCAATCGTCTTTTCGAAATCCAGTGTCTTGGTTGCGATATGTCCCTGATCATGATACAGCGATAATACACTGGTATATTTGCCCTGTGCTGCCTGATGGAATACCGAATCTGCTCCGATCGGACCTGCTACATCATATCCTTCTGCTTTCAGCTCTTCAATCGCCGGCATGATTTCTTCTAC
This sequence comes from Dorea sp., assembly GCA_050873945.1. Taxonomy (GTDB): domain Bacteria; phylum Bacillota; class Clostridia; order Lachnospirales; family Lachnospiraceae; genus Dorea_A. The sequence goes on along the minus strand of JBNMJT010000157.1, from coordinate 2,626 downwards.
TTCTTCCCATCCAAAGAGTCCATGCTCTCCGCTGTGTGGATTTAAGCCTGCAATTGCCATGGTTCCTTCTTTTACACCGAGTCTTTCCAGCGCTTTGGTACAGCGTTTTACATAATCAATGATTCTGTCTTTTTTGATCATGTCCAGCATCTGTCTTAACGATACATGACGTGTCAGGAAGAATACTCTCATTCCGTTCGTCTCGAACATGGTCAGCGGATCTTCTGTATGCGTCAGTGCTCCGAAGATCTCTGTATGTCCGATATATGGAACTTCTGCCGCATGGAGGGATTCTTTGTTGATCGGAGTCGTTGCAACTGCATCCACTTTTCCCGCATTTGCCAGTTCAATACTCTTTGCAATGTATTCATATGCTGCTTTTCCACACATCGCACTGACTTTTCCATAGGCAAATGTATCCATGTCCACGTTGTCTAGATCGATCAGGTTCAGAACTCCTTTTTCATCGACTGCCTCTTCCGGCTCCTTGATCTCGTTGATCTTTAAGTCCTCTCCTGTGATCTCAATCGCTTTTTCCACGATCTTTCTGTCTCCGACGATGACACAGACCGCAATCTGGAACACCTCATCGGATGCAATGGATTTTGCCACGATCTCCGGTCCTACTCCTGCCGGATCTCCGATTGGAATTGCAATAACTGGTTTTTTCATTTCTCTCACCCTTTCTTAGATATATAATTTTTCTTTCAAATAAGTAATACACTTATTGATTGCATCTTTATTTCCCTGGCTTCCGCCCTTGGTAATGATATGTACGCCTTCGAACTCTCCTTTTAAGAATTGTCCGTAAGCTGCAAGCGGAAGTACTTCATCCAGCAGACTTAAGCCTGCGGTGTCGAATTTTTTACAAACGGCAACTGTGATATCCCCGCCGCTTGTATACAGTCCTTTGAATGTATCTTCTGCCTTGAAGATCCGGTATGTGATCTCTGCAAATGCACTGTTGATCATTCCCGTCACTTCATCCAGCGAACACTGGTATCTCTCCATATATGGTGCAAAATCAATCCGGTTCTCCGGATAGATTCCATCTCCGGTTACTGTTGAAATATTATTTCTGTCGCATTCACCCAGAATAGAATTGACCACTCTTCTGATCTCCAGCTCTCTGCGCTTTTCGCCTTCCAGAAGTTCTCTTGTATGAACGAATTCATTATGTGTTCTCTGAGAGAGCCATAACTCCTCCATCTGGGCTGTCGTATTCGCATTTACACTTCCTACCACTGCAAGGATCTTGGTCTTCTGTCTCTTCTTATTCGGTGTGATCAGCTTTCTGGATAAGGTCGCTGTAAATACTCCCGGGTCCACGGCAATTACTTTTAATCCGCTGGTGATCACTGCATCTGCGATCAGATCCAGATCTTCCTGTGTGATGCAGTCCAGTGTGATGATCCTGCTCCCTTCTTCGACACATTTTTTCATCAGATCCGCAAGGTAATGCTTGCCATGCATCAGATCTTTCATACAGATCGTAGACACCTGATATTTGCTCTGCTGTCTGAAAAGCTCTCCTACTTCTGATATTTTTACCGGTGTCTTCGGATCTACAGCGATATTCGTCTTATGCAGCGGCAGTCCGTCTACCAGCATATAGCCGCCACAGATAATTCTTCCCGAAGCCGGAAAACACGGTGCTACAATTGCCACATAATCCTCTCCCAGACTGTCCAGCATCGCATCCGTCTCGCTTCCGAGATTTCCACGAAGTGTACTGTCAATCCGGTTGGCATACACTTTCACATCGTCATTCTTGAGCAGGTTGCAGACATTGTGCACCCGGTTATATGCGATCTGGGCATCCACTCCTCTGCTGTCCGTCGGATATAATACGCAGTCACAGTCCGATAAGGTGGACAGTTCGATCCGTTCCGTGTTCATAACTGTGTATGCTTTGTAATTCATCTTTTTCAGTAATACTCCTGTCGCATTTGCCCCGGTCAGGTCATCTGCGATCACAACACACTGCGGCATAATCGTTCTCCTCTTTTCACATTTTCGAACATTTTTGTTCGTTTTGTTATGTTTATATTTTATTGCTTATGTTCATTTTTGTCAATATAATCTATTTTTTGTCAATCTTTTTGTTTGTTTTCACAATATTATATGTTTGTTTTTGTTTATTTTTCAGAAAAAGCCAGCCGAAAATTATGGGGCACTACTAAATCCATAATTTTCGACCGGCTCATTTTACATATCAAAGTCTAAACTCATTCCAGATATACTTTACATAAATATATTCGATATCAGTACTTCTACTACACCGACTGCCCATGCTACCGTCGATGTTACTGACCAGATCGTCAGCTGATCTTTTGCTTCGCTGACTCCAAGAGTTCTGTTTACTACCCAGAAATAACTGTCATTGAAGTATCCGAAGAATAAGGATCCTACGCAGCATGCTACTGCTCCAAGGATCGGGCTTACGCCTGATGCTGCGATGATCGGTGCTGTGATACTTGCTGCTGTTGTCATTGCTACGGTTCCTGATCCCTGGATGAATCTCATTGCTGTTGAAATCAGAAGCGGCAGGATGATGATCGGGATTGCTGTCTTTGCAAGTCCTTCTGCCATGAATGTTCCAAGTCCGGAATCTTTGATGATCTGG
>JBNMJT010000156.1:0-3779 GCA_050873945.1 Dorea sp. | reverse complement strand
CTACAGCAGATATTTCTTTATCTCTTCAACCTTATCCAGTTTCTCCCATGGCAGATCCACATCTGTTCTTCCGAAATGTCCGTATGCTGCGGTCTGTTTATAGATTGGTCTGCGCAGATCCAACGCATCAATGATTGCTGCCGGTCTGAGATCAAATACCTTCTCAATAATTTCTACGATAACTTCCTCAGGAACTTTTCCGGTGCCAAAAGTATCTGCCGCAACGGACACCGGCTTTGCTACTCCAATCGCATATGCCAGTTCCACTTCAACCTTTTCCGCGACTCCTGCTGCCACCAGATTTTTGGCAACCCATCTTGCAGCGTAAGCAGCTGATCTGTCAACCTTTGTCGGATCTTTCCCGGAAAATGCTCCGCCGCCATGACGTCCTGTTCCGCCATATGTATCAACAATAATCTTTCTTCCTGTCAGTCCTGCGTCTCCCTGCGGTCCTCCGATTACAAAACGTCCGGTAGGATTTACATAATAGATGGTATCCTCATCCAGAAGATTTTCCGGAATCACAGGTCTGATCACATATTGGATAATGTCTTTTCTGATCTGCTCCAGGGTTACATCTTCGCTATGCTGTGTAGAGATTACAATAGTATGGATTCGTTTTACATGATCATTATCATCGAATTCAACTGTCACCTGTGATTTTCCATCCGGTCCCAGGTAAGGAAGCGTTCCATCTTTTCTTACCTTAGCCAGCTGTCTTGTGAGTCTGTGTGCAAAGGAAATCGCTGGCGGCAGATATTCCGGTGTTTCATTTGTTGCATATCCGAAGATAATTCCCTGGTCCCCGGCTCCTGTTCCAAAGTCTTTTGTTTCACCTTCCTGTTTGGACTCATACGCTTTATCTACTCCCAATGCAATATCCGGTGACTGTTCATCAATTCCGGTAAGTACAGAAATCGAATCTGCGTCAAATCCTCCAACCTGTCCTGTATATCCGATATCTCTGACTGTGTTTCTCACGATTTTCGGAATATCTACATACGCTTTCGTACTGATCTCTCCTACGACAAGTGCCAGGCCTGTCGCAACCGTTGTCTCTGCCGCTACCCTGGAATACGGATCCTGTTCAAGCAATGCATCCAGGATCGCATCTGAAATCTGAGCTGCTATTTTATCCGGGTGTCCTTCTGTTACTGATTCTGATGTAAATAATTTCGCCATAATAATATTCTCCTCTTCATTTTTATTTTTTCTTCTGTTTTACATTTTGTATCTTATCAGCTACTGAATACATGTCACTGTCTCACACCTCACATCACCATTTCATGAGGTGTTTCTCTGTGTTGTTTGTTCTTGTTTTGAACTTGGCGTTATTATAATCATAGTTTTCATACTAACTCAATATGATATTCAGGAAACGTTTTCACACACTGCTTAAAAAATCTTCTGTTTTCTTCTCTTTTTGTGAAAATCACCCTGATAAACGTATGGGTTTTTTTAGTTTTCTTTCCTTCTGTGAAAACGTATTCACCTGTTATTCTGTGCGTTTTCTTATGCTTCTTATAACTATCCGTTCCTTTAATATCTATATCACAAATAAATAACTGCAAATCTGTGAGCTATATACTTCGTTCAATACATTCTTTCAATAGTCCTGATACAGCGTTCATGAAATAAGCTACTCTTCTCGCTTATCTGGTACAGCGAATATTAAGTAACCTCTATATTGACTTATCTGATTTTTCATCTGCTGCGTTGTCGTCAATCGACGCAGCCACCGCAGACTACGCAGATGAATAGCCAAAAAAAGACTGCTTTTAACCAATACAGACACACTTCTATGTATCTGCTTTTTGGCTAAAAACAGTCTTTTATCTTTTTTATTAATTCGGTTAAATGCAGTAATCACTCCACCCATTTTCCTGCGCCAGCGTACAGCTGCTGCGGACCATCAGCGTACACTCCAGTTCCATTCTGGCAACTGCTTTATGTCCGTTATTGATCCGGTCCAGTAGAAGCCAGAGGGCAAATTTTCCCATATCTTCTCTCGGAAGGTGAACTGTCGTCAACATTGGTGAAGTAAACTGCGCCTGTTCAATGTCATCACTGGCAATTACCGATGGCATATACAGATTCTTCTTTCGGCTTAACAATTTCAGCACTCCTATCGCAGTGATATCATTCGCACAGTAAATCCCTGTAGGATAATCCGGCAGCGTAAGTAACTTTTCCATTGCCTCATATCCCTTGGCCTCCGTCTGGTTTGTTTCAATCACAAAATCAGGATCAAGATCAAGATGGTGATCATGAAGTGCCTCCAGAAATCCCCGATATCTGGCCTCATTATGACACTCTCCGATATAACCGATATTCGTATGGCCCAGTTCTATCAGATGTTCCACTGCCATCGCCGCAATCCTTTTTCCATCACAGACAACTTCATCCACCATCCCACTGGACGCATTCCGGTTTACGCACACCACGTTCTTATATTTCTTCTGAAAAAGTGCCAGCGCCTCTTTATTGCATTTTCCAATAATGATCAGACCATCACAGTGTCCCTCTGTCTGCTCATACATCTTCTCGATAATGTCTGCGATATTTTCCCGTCTGCAACGCTTATCATTTGAAAAAATCGCCCTGTACCATACCTGGGACAGTATGCAGTTATTCCTGTGAATCTCAGTCTCCACAACTCGTAATAATTCATCAAAGAAAGGATCCACATGGGCAGAATCTGTCCTTGTCATCAGGATATTTATATAGCAAGTCTTCTCTCCCGCTGAGCTATTTCCCGTTTTCAGTCTCCGGGCAGCTTCGTTCGGCACATAATTTAACTCTATAGCAGCCTTACGAATCCTTTCCCTGACCTCTGGAGAAGAACATTTATAATCTGGATTATTCAATACCCTTGAAACGGTCGCAGGTGATACCTGCGCCCGTTTCGCGATTTCCTTAATTGACATTTTTTCCTTCCTTTTTCTCTGCAAATTAGATTTAATTATCAGTCATAATCATACCAGTACTTCTAATCTACTTCAGTATACAAACAGCTTTATATTGATCCATCACTTCATAACTTTAGCAAAGTCCCCACCCACTGCTTATTGTTCTTCGCAATTGAAGCAGGGGAATTACTTGATTCGGTTAAATTTTACTTATCTTATTCCTTATTTCATAGTTTGTCAATATAAATTATATGATTCATCCCTCATAAATCTGGTCAAACACGCCGCCATCAGAGAAGTGTGTCTCCTGTGCTTCTTTCCAGCCACCGAAGTCATCAATCGTCACAAGATTGATATCCAGGTCAAACACATCTGAATACTCTTTCAGAATTTCTTCGTTGGAAGGTCTGTAATAGTTATCTCCTGCAATTCTCTGGGCATCATCAGAATACAGATAATTCAGATACTCTGTTGCCACGTCTCTGGTTCCTTTTTCATCTACCACTGTATCCACCACTGCTACAGATGGCTGTGCCAGAATACTGATACTCGGAGTTATGATCTCATAATCATCCGGATAGTCCTTTACAGAAAGATAAGCTTCGTTTTCCCACGCAATCAGCACATCCCCCTGTCCATTTTCAACGAAAGAAGTAGTCGCTCCTCTTGCACCGGAATCCAGAACCAGAACATTTTGATAAAGTTTCTTAATGAAGTCCTTTATCTGATCCTCATCTCCATTGAATTTATCCTTTGCATACGCCCATGCTGCCAGATAATTCCATCTTGCACCGCCGGAAGTCTTTGGATTCGGAGTGATGACACCCACGCCATCTTTCACAAGATCATCCCAGTCTTTGATATTCTTTG
>JBNMJT010000155.1:0-3883 GCA_050873945.1 Dorea sp. | reverse complement strand
TTGAAGTACTGGCAGGATGCAGCTTTTTTGCAATTATAATTATATGCGGAGAAGAGTCGAAGATAGAAATCTGGAACTGGTTCATGATTGCAACTTCATATATGGTTTGTATTTTTGTAACAAAGCGAATACTTTTATATGGTTGTAAGGGTTTTTATATGCAATGGTTATATCTAACTAAAAAAACCAAAAAGTATACAGTGGGTAGAAAAATTATGGCAGTGTTTTTTTTAATAATAGAAATAGGAATACTCATGGTGGTGTATGTGATTATGACAACAATGTTTGTAAAACAGATGGAAGTGATCCTTCTGGATGACTGTCTGGGACAGCATTATTTCCGGATGAAAGAGGTAAAGCCGGGCGAACTTTTGAGTCTGATCAAATACATAGCAATGAATAAGCAGAAGATGCTGATCATGAACTCGCGTGTGACGATCTTTCAGGAAGCAAAAGAACAGTCGGTTGAGTTAAAGCAGTTTGCGGAAGATGAACGGTTCCGTATTAAAATCCTGGATATGAACAGGCTGTCGGTGGTGGATAAAGGAAGAATCCTGCGGAATCACTTGTTTGCAAAAGAAGTGCCGGAGGAGTATTACCGGGACATCTGCCGGGAACGGAATTACAGCAAGATTGTGCAGCATAAGAACTACACGCCGCGGATCATGGAGTATGTGACGAGAAAAGCGAATTATAAAGACGTCCGGCCAGAGAAGTATTATCTGTTTATCACGGACTGCTTGAATAACCCGAGAGAGATCTGGCGAGATGAATTCATGAACCGGATCCGGCCGGAAGACAGGATATTTCTTACGACACTATATTCTCTTACGGATACAACGATAGAGCTGTCACGTCTGCAGAGTGCATTCTATGAGCGTATTAAGAACGAGATACAGATTGATACCAGCCGTGACGTGTGGGAAAGTGTCCTGCGCCGGCTGGAAGGTGCATTTATTATACTGATTGACCGGAACGGGCAGAGGGAGATTGGGGTTCTGAATCCATCGGTGAATGATTTCCTGAAAGAATATCTGGAAGAGAATGTGCCTGAAAGAGAGAATATTAGAAGATGTGCCATAGATGCAGGGCAGATAGAAAGAGGATTTTCAGATGAGATAAAGGATCTGCTTGAAACGGGAAGAATTCTAGAGTTTTATTTTGAAAATGATGAAGACAGATATAATATAGTTGTAAATGGAATCTGTGATTATGGTGTGCTGCATGAACGATATAAGAATCTGATAAGAGATTTTATGAATGATCTTGCGGAAAAAGTTCTGTTTTATGTATATGGAAAATGCAGAATGTTTGTCATGCTTTTGTCGGAGCGATTCGATCAGGTATATGAGACCAGAAAGAATCTGGACAAGAGTAAGATGGAAAAAGTGCTGGGAAGAATAGCGTTGGAGGATTTTAAGACATTCATTTGGACCGTCGAAAGACGGAATGTTGGATTTCTGTATGATGAATATGGAGTGGAGATTGCAGAAGCACTTTCTGCTGCGGTGACAGGATATGCAGTTAATGTACCGGCGATTGATTATCTTGGATATTCGGACATTCAGGAAGCAGCGGAACTGAATCTGGTAGAATATGATGGAGATATAGGTGTTGATGAGCAGGCTGTGGAGGAGATGTTAAAAGATGAACTGACTCACAGGGTGCGGGAGGATATGTTTGATATGACAGCAGACCTGCCGGATCCGTGGGGTAAGAGAATCAGAGAAGAGATAGAAGAGGTAGATATTTATATAGATGGTGTCGGTACTTGTATTGGTGATTTCTGGAAAGACAGAGCCAGGGCATACACAGGTGAATCACAGCAGGAAGACTCCGCAGCAGAAAAGATTCTGGACGAGATCTTCCGCTAAGATTCTGCTGAATTGACACTCATTTTCATTTTACAAACAGCGCTATATGAAGTATAATTTGATGTAAAGCTTTTTTAGAAAGAGGTATTATATATTAATATGAACATAGAGCAATACATCATAGATTGCTTAAGATCCGTAATCTGTGGGGAAGACATTTCCCTGCCGGAACTGGATCCTGAGCAGCAAAAAAAGTTATATAAGACAGCGGTCCGCCAGGATCTGGCGCATCTGGTGTCGTATGCTATGCGAAAGAAGGGACTTCCGGTAGAAAAGGAATTTTCTGATCAGGAGAATCTGGCAGTTTACCGGTACACACATCAGGCACTGGCACTGGAAGAGATCGGATACCTGTTCGGACAGGAGAAGATTCCGTATCTTCCGCTCAAAGGATCGGTCCTGCGGGAACATTATCCGGAAGCATGGATGCGTACAAGCAGTGACATTGATGTCCTGATACAGGAAAAGGATTTTGAGAGAGCAAAGGAAATACTGACAGAGAAGGCGAGGTTCCGGTTTGAATCCGGCAATCTGAAGGATGCGAGCTTTTATAGAGATGAATGTGTGCATCTGGAACTGCACCGCAATCTGGTGCGGGATAAAGTGCAGGACGTATTTCTTTCGGAACATGTATGGGAACAGGTGGAATGGAACGGCATGCATTGTACGATGCCGGATGAATTATTCTACTGTTTTCATATCGAACATATGCTCCGGCATTTTGAGACGGGAGGCTGTGGTATCCGGTTTTTCCTGGATCTGTGGATCCTGAATCACAGAGTCGGTCATGACCGGGCAAAAAGGGAAGCATTGTTAGAACAAAGCGGCAGGAAGAAGTTCGAAGAGACTGCGAGACATTTATCTGAAGTCTGGTTTGGCGGACAGGAGCATACAGAGCTGACACGGAAGATGGAACATTTTCTGTTCCGTGCGGGTGTGTATGGGACGATTGAGAACTGGGCACTGGTACAGGAGGTGCAGTGCGAAAGCAAGGTGAAGAGCGTGCTTGGACGTCTGTGGCTTCCGTATGAGCATCTCTGCTGGTCGTATCCGGAGCTTAGGGGGCGGAAGTACCTGCAGCCATATTATGAAGGAAAGCGTTTCTTTCAGATGATCCTGGATGGGAGATGGAAGCGCAGTGTGAAGGAACTGACGGCGAACCGGACGGTAGATGAGACGAAAAAGAAAGAGATGAGCCGGATGCTGGAAGAACTGGGCTTAAAGCAGGATACAAAAGTAAGGAATGAAAAATAAGAAGTGGATATGAAAGATAAGAGACGAATGACAGAAGGACAGACGCTCCGGTGGCTGTACCGTTATAATAAGAGATATCTGTGGGCGGTTCTTCTTCTTGCTTTGAACTCGGCTGCGATATCCGGAAGTTTTATTCTGCTTGCGCTGGTATCGAAGCATATCCTGGATGCGGCGACGGGAAGTGATAAAGGTAATATCGGGCTGTACTGTGTGGCACTGATCGGCGTGATCGGATTACAGGCATTCCTGAATATCATCAATGCGAACCTCCGGGTGCGGGTGTCAACCAGGATTGAGATGAATCTGAGACAGCGGATATTCCGTCTGCTTCTGAAAAAGCAGTACAGTGAAGTGAAGCTGATCCATTCGGGGGAGATCCTGAACCGGCTGACGAGTGATATTGAAGTGGTAGTATCGGGGATCGTGTCGATCATTCCGCAGTTCATTGCGATTGCAACGAGGCTGGTCGGAGGTCTGGCGGTACTGTTTGCCGTAGATAAGAAGTTTACGTTTGTTATTCTTGCGGGCGGGCTTCTGGTAGCGGGAAGCAGCCGGATCTGCAGCGGCAGATTTCGTAGTCTCCATAAGGAAGTCCAGCGGACGAATGGAAAGGTGCGTGGATTTCTGCAGGAGTGTATAGAGAATATTGTCGTGATCAAATCATTTGCGAATGAAAGTCCGATCCAGAAGCAGTTGGATATCTGTCAGATGGAGAATTATGAGATTCGGAAACGCCGTACGGCGGTCAGTAATAT
>JBNMJT010000154.1:0-4091 GCA_050873945.1 Dorea sp. | reverse complement strand
GATATATTAATTACATAAGGAACAACCGCCCACAAGGGGTTGACCTATTTTGGATTAAGTAAATAATTTAGAATCACCACTCCATCGCTCGCCAAAGTTCCGGGGTGGTTTTTCTATGCTAATACATTATCTGATAAATGAAAATACAAATGTCAGTAATGCAAGAATGAACATGCCAAAAGCCATCAGATCTTTAAAATCAAAATGTTTATTGTTCATCAGCATCACCTCCCATTCTATGTAAGAATAGAGGTCATCCACCCTGTAACACGGTTGTTCCACCAAAGTATAACATGTGTATATTCCATATGCAATTACTTTTATCTTATTACTACAAGAAACTTTTCTATATTATTCGTACAACATCTAATAGAAAAAAACAGAATATATCCAGAACCTCTATCATCTCATGAATATATCCTGCCTATTCAAAATATTATCTTTTTACGCATCCACCTCATCCAACGGCATCTCACAGTTGAACACTTCAATATGATGTCTCACATTCTCATACGTTCCCTGCACCATAGCCACATTCAGATCAAAGTAATTATGTCCCCCTTCTGACTTCAGATACTCTTCTGCATGTTTCGTCAGACGGTTAAAGCTTGCTGTCGCGATATTGACTTTCACGATTCCAAGCCCGATTGCCTTGCGGAAATCCGCATCTGTGATTCCGCTGCCCCCATGAAGAACCAAAGGAATGCCAGTCTTATCATGGATCTGCTCCAGTACATCAAATGCAAGCTTCGGTGCTACCGGATAGTTGCCATGTGCATTTCCGATTACAACTGCCAGTGCATCGATTCCGGTACGTTCAACAAATACCTTTGCATCATCTGGATTCGTGCAACGGATTCCGTGATCTTCGCTTCCGTCTTCGCTTCCGCCTACCAGTCCAAGCTCAGCCTCAACAGTTGCCACGTACTTCTTCGCCAGTTCTACTACCTTTGCGGTACGTTCGATATTTTCTTCAAATGGATATGTTGAGCTGTCAAACATGACGGAGGTAAATCCAAGTTCCAGTGCTTTCTCTACTGTCTCCATAGTAAGACCGTGATCCAGATGCACTGCCACATCTACTTTCGCCTCTTTTGCAGCCTGTACCATCATCGGTCCCATAAGTGCAAGTGGGGAGTGTTTCAGTCTTACTTCTGCAATCTGCAAGATGATCGGAGTGTCCAGTTCTTCTGCTGCCTGGATTGCTCCTTTTACCATCTCCATATTTCCAACACTGAATGCGCCGATTCCTCTGTGATTACTCTTCGCACGCTCCAGCAATTCTTTCATCGTTACTAATGCCATCGTTCTTCTGCTCCTTTCCATGTTCTTCTTTTTTCAGGTTATGTCCCAATATTGTCAGACAGATCAGTGCGATCACTGCAAATACAATACCTATTCCGAATACCACATGCATGCCATATCCTTTTCCGGTAATGAATCCTGATAATGCCGGTGCGCCACATGTTGCGATTACAATACCAAGCATTACAAATCCGTAATTTTCTCCGGTATGCTCAATTCCAAAGATCGAACTTGTAAAGGATGGGAAGCTTCCCATGATTCCGCCATAACATCCATACATCAGGATGATTGCTGCGGTTACGGTATAGGATCTGGTAAATGTAAGTATTGCCATTGCCACAACAGATACTGCCAGCACGCCCTTGATACATCCCACTCTTCCTACTTTATCGGAAAGTGTCGGAAGTACCAGCCGGGTTCCGGCATTCACAATGGAACCGATCATAACTGCACTGACCGCAATTGCCGATGAAATTCCAAGTTCAATCTGATATGTCTGTGATACCGGTGACACCAGGAAATAAGAAATCAGCCCAAACAGCATCGTCGCCAGAAGAAGATAGAAGTTCTTTGTCTTCATCATCTCTGCGGATGTGTACTGCTTTTGTTCTGTCTGTGCTTCTGTATGCCCATTTGCCACGTTTTGCTCTCTCAATGCCTGTTCGGCTTTTCTTCTCCACTCTTTATCCGGAGCAGTAAAGAAGATCCCACATAAGATCCATGAAATCGTGATTGCGGCCCCGATGATCAGGAATGTCTTTCCCGGTCCCTCTGCCTGCAGGATTCTTCTGCTGATCGGTGCCAAAAAGAATCCACAAAGTCCGTTTGCCGTTACGACCACACCTGATGCGAATCCCGTTCTTCCCGGGAACCATTTCTGAACAGTCGAGATAATCACAGTATAAATGAGTCCCTGTCCGAATCCCTGCATCACACCGTAGGTCAGATACATCGGAAGCGGTGAAGGTACGATCAGGAATGCGGATGCCAGAATTCCAATGGCGAAGATCCCTCCTCCAATCCATACAACCATCTTCGGATTATATTTATCCTGTAATCTTCCACCGATTATATTGCCAAATACGAATGTACTCAGTGCCAGATAAAAACACATGGATGCTGCTGTCTGGCTCCAGCCGGCCTGTTCCATCACGTATGGCTGATAGATCGACCATACGTGAGGATAACCGGTAAAAAAGATAGCAATGGCACCGAATATCATCGTCAGTAATCTTTGTCTTTTCTGTGTAGTTGTTAACTCCATAATTTTTCCTCTTAATTTTCTTTTTCCAACAGGTTCTATGCTATTTATATCATTCTTTATTTTTTTACACCTACAGTATTCTGCTTTACATATCTTACGATACTTTTTATATCAGTAACGTATTCCCGAATTATCCTATCAGTATCAAGATCAAACTTCTTATACTAATATCTGCAAATCCCCTGTATCTATTTTTTAAGATTTAAGATTGTTCTTCTTTTATTCACTTAACAGCCCAAATTTCTTCATTTCCTGTTTCAGGATTTCCGTATGCTCCGGCTCAAGCTCTGTCAGAGGTGCTCTTACAGTTCCACCGCAAAGTCCCATCAGCTCTACCGCTTTCTTCACCGGGATCGGATTCACTTCTGAGAATAATGCATGAATTAACGGCAATGCCTTTAACTGCAGTTCCAGACTTTCTTTCACTTTTCCATCCAGATAAAGCTGGCAGATATCGTGTGCTGCCTGCGGTGCTACATTCGACAGTACAGAGATGACACCTTTTCCACCAAGTGACATCAGCGGTACGATCTGGTCATCATTTCCGGAATACAGATCCAATTTTCCATTTGTAAGATCCATCATCTTCACGATATTAGAAAAATCTCCACTTGCTTCCTTGATTGCCACGATGTTATCCACATTGTTCACAAGATAAGCCACAGTCTCTGCTTCCATCTTACATCCGGTTCTTCCCGGTATGTTATAAAGGACAACCGGTACTTTTGCCGCATCTGCTATCTGAGCGAAGTGTGAGATCATGCCTTTCTGAGTTGCTTTGTTATAGTATGGTGTTACAACTAACACACCTTCCACACCATATCCTGCTGCCTCTTTCGATAATTCCATTGCCGTCTTCGTACAGTTTGATCCGGTTCCTGCGATAACCGGGATTCTTCCTTTTGTTCTTTCAACTGTGAATTTCACGCATTCCATATGTTCCCGTTCTGTCATCGTTGCTGCTTCCCCGGAGGTTCCGCAGATCACGATGCTGTCAGTTCCGTTTTCACAATGAAAATCGATTAATTCATCTAATCTGTCATAATCGATGGATTCATCTTCTTTGAACGGAGTAACGATTGCTACTCCTGCACCTGTAAATATTGCCATATTGCTACCTCTCTTGATTTTTACAAATGCCACACGGGATCCGTATGGCATCTGTAATATCGACTTAGATCATATTTCTTTTTATTCAAGTTACGTAATTATGTGTCTTTTTTGTATTCCGACTCTTATATCTACCACAGATTTTTGTACATCTGCTCTACGTCTGCCTGAGTGATCTCTCGCTGTGTATTCTGCGGGCTTCCACTGTCCATTGCATCGTATGCCATTTTCTCGATCACTTCGAAGAATTTCTCTTTGTCGATTCCGAACTCTGCAAGTGTCGGTGTCTCTAATTCTTCTGTCAGTGCTACGACTGCATCCAGGAATTTCTCACTGGCTGCCTGATCAGAATCTTCCGGCGTTGCAACACCGATGGCTCTTCCAAGATCTGCGAATCTGTCATAGGCTCCCT
>JBNMJT010000153.1:0-4146 GCA_050873945.1 Dorea sp. | reverse complement strand
GGTTTCAGATGATCCGGATCCTGGCGCTCATAAGATACGCCCGGTACACTTGTCACGATCGGGTTGGTCGGGTCGCCTTCATACGGTCCCCATACATTTTTGGAACGTCCCATTGTAACACAATGGTTATAACCAGTTCCTCCTTCTGCACACATGATGTAATAATATCCGTTACGCTTGGTCAGGTGTGGTGCCTCGATACATCCACGGTCTGTACCGCCGTTCCATATACGCTTTGGATAGCCGATAACTTCTTTTTTCTCAGGTGAATATTCTACCATGCAGATCGCACCTGGTTTTTCATAGCCTTCACGTGTCTCCCACTCAAGAGAAACCACCCATTTTCTTCCGTCATCATCATGAAGGATCGATGCGTCGAATCCTGCCGAATGCAGATACACCGGCTCACTCCATGGTCCGCGGATATCTTTTGCCGTGATCACATAGTTGTCCACGTCAAAATATCTCGCATTCATGGAATTCATCACACCATACACCACATAGAACAGATCTTCCTGCTCACAATAAGTCAGGCATGGTGCCCAGATTCCTTTTGCCGACGGAAGCTTTTTAAGGTCCACTTTCTCATCGTCTGTCAGCACATGTGTATACAGTTCCCAGTTCTTCATATCTTTCGAATGATACACCGGAATTCCCGGCATCCATTCGAATGTTGATACTGCTATATAATAATCGTCCCCTTTTCTGCAAATGCTTGGGTCCGGGTTGAATCCTTTAAAAATCGGGTTATGAATCATGTTCGTCTTCTCCTTCATTCCATTCTAATTTTCCGATTACACCCTCGGAAACCATCCAAAGTCCACACATCTTCCAAGATCCCAGCTGTCCCATCCGGTCCAGCCTTTTGTATTGATGGTATCTGTCAGAAGCTTATAACTCCAGTAAAAATATCCACTTCCTGCATTCCATGCCGCAAGCTGTGCCTCAGCCACTGCCTGATAAATTTTCTTTTTTTCTTCCGCTGTTACAACACTTTCTACTTCCCCGTCCAGTCCATTCAGTACCGACTGTCCGCCCTTGGTATCCCATCCGCATGCCAGTGAATTAAACAGGCACCATTCTCCGCAGATTACCGGGAAATATTCCTCCATCTCTTCGATGTCTTTCTGCAGATGTTCTTTGACATAGGTCACATATCCTTCTATCGTCTGCTCGCATCCAGTTGCCTCTGCGACCATCAGATACTGATGTGTATCAAGCACTACATTCTTATACTTGTCTTCCTGCATGTATCCTTTCCATGCCTTTAATTCGAATCCGTCATGGATGACTACGTATTTTTCTTCCGGCATATGTGCGCGGATTCTATTGTATGCTTCTTTGTAGAAATCCTTTAAGAAATCAAGTGTCACAGGACCGGAACCTTCTGCCAGTTCCGGATCGACCGCCGGATATCTTTCCTGTACATTCATGGTCTTCCACATATTTTCTGTAACCGGCTCATTGATGACTTCAATTCCCCATAATCCTTTTCTCGTTCCGTAACGCTTGGCAAGACGTTCCAGAACGGTTAATACGAATTCCACTTCTTCCGGATTCTGTGCCCATTTACATACGCCGCTGATACCTCCGTTGTCGAATCCATTCTGACTAAGAGGAGCCGTATGAAGATCGACCAGCACCTGCAATCCATAAGCTTCCGCCCAGTTAAATGCTTTGTCCAGTTCTTCGATACATCCGATAAATGGCTCTCTGTCTCCAAAGATAAAATACGGAACCGGGATTCTGACAGCCTCCATTCCCATGGATTTGATCGTTACAAAATCACGCTCTGTAATGTATTCGGAACGGTGGATCTTGATCCTTGCTTCATATACTTCTTTTGAAAGCTGTCTTGGCAGGTAGTATTCATCTTCCGCTGTTGTGCCGTCAAATAATGCCGGGCTCATCCATTTTTCCAATACCAGCCAGTTTCCAAGATTGACTCCTTTTACTTTCATGATTCATTTCCTCCTATTTTGCCTGACGTGCTTTCAGATCTGCAATGATCTGTGGGAACTCTTTATCTAGTTTCCAGAATTTCATAATGATCAGACCACATGCATACACTGCGATTGGAATCCATACGAAGCAGATCTCAATTGAACGAAGTGCTGATGCTGACTGCACTGCTGCATCTCCGACATATCCGCCGATTTCCAAGATCATTCCAAGAAGTGCAGATCCGATACCATTTCCAATCTTATATCCAAAACTGCATGCACTATCCACCAGACCTTCGGTACGGTATCCTGTCTTCCACTCACCATAGTCGATCGTGTCAGATACCATTGCCCACATAGTTGCACCGCCGCATGCATTACCGATACCACGGATTACACTGGATACTACAATTCCGGCCATTGAACCACCTGCAAAGTTCAGAAGTAACATTCCCACGATATCCAGTACCAGACCGATGGCAAATACATTTCTCTTTCCAAGACGTTTTACCAACATTGCAATAAAGAACATTGCAAGAATCTGTACGATATTGAAGATTCCGTTGATTGTTGATACAAGGTTTTTATCGCCTAAGATATCTTTTGCATAATAAACAGTTGCACCACCATTTACCGAATACATCAGGAAGAATAATGCAAGCATACCTGTCATCATGATCCAGTATTTGTTCTTGAATAATGCTTTGATACCTTCTTTGAATGGTACATCCTGCGCTTTTCCATCTTCTTCTGCTGTTGCAGGTTTTACTCTTTCTTTTGTTCCGAAGAAGTTAAGAAGGAATGCTGCAACTGCTACCAGACCGAATACACAGAATGTCTTGGTCCATGCAGATGCGTTGTTACCAAACTTTTCAACCAATGGTAATGTAAATGTATTGATTGTCAGTGTTCCTGCTGTTGCTAACAGGTTTCTGAAAATACTTAATACTGATCTTTCATACGGATCCTGTGTCATCTGCGCATTCAGTGCGGAATATGGCACGTTGATTGCTGTGTAGATGACAGTGGATACCAGGTTATATGTAATGAATACATAGACAAGTTTCGGAGTTGCTGCCCAGCTTGTCGGTACTGAGAAGAGCAGGATTCCTGACACTGCAAATGGGATACACATACGTAATATCCAAGGTCTTGCTTTACCGAATTTTGACTTAGTACGGTCAACGATCACGCCCATGATAATATCGCTGACTCCATCGAAAATTCGTGATACCATCATAATGGTTCCGACTGCCAGTGCGCTTACTTTTGCATAGTCCGTATAGTAGAACAGTAAGAATGCTGACATAGCAGTATAAATAATGTTACATCCGAAATCCCCACATCCATAGGAGAATCTTTCAAATACTTTTGAAAAGGTCAATTTATTCTTTGATTCCATCGTATCTTTCCTCTTTCATAATAGACTTACTATATACGTTTTGTTCTTTGCGCACTGAACATCCTTTTGTTTACGCTATTATAGTACCATATGAAATATATACCGGATAGGTCTTATCGTATGCAAAACATAGGTCGATATTCTCTTTTTATTTTGTTTATGTTGTGTTACAATCCTATTAATACAGAGTATCATATTCCCTAAAACTGTTATACAGAACGTCCGCTACTACATGAAAGGAGCCTTTAATCACATGCCAAAACTTAGTTCCACACACCTCCGGTTTACACCCCAAAAGAAACCTTCCACTTCTGACGCTGCCGATAATACCAGCTTTTCCTACGAAGTCATCTCCACTCTGGAATCCACGGGTGTTCACTTCCGTACCTCAATTGATCCGGGAAGTTATATCCCTGCCCACCTCCACCACGCCGTGGAAATCATCTATTTATTAGAAGGGAGCCTTACCGTCACCATGGAATCCTCCGTCCGTGAATATCACGCCGGAGAATGCGTCCTGATCAATGCGGACATCATTCATTCCACCAAATGTACCGCACCGAATAAAGCCATTCTCTTCCAGATACCACTTTCTTTTCTGTCCATGTATCTGCCGGATGCCGAACAGCTGGTATTCAATCTCGACAACCCGGATGCCAGTGATATCAGGCGCACCAAACTGGACATTTTCAAAGACACGCTGACTCAGATGCAGATCGTCAACGACATCCGCCCGGAAGGATTCATCCTGCGCTTTAACAGCTTGTTATTTGAAATCCTCTTCCAGCTTTTTCATAACTT
>JBNMJT010000152.1:0-4397 GCA_050873945.1 Dorea sp. | reverse complement strand
GCAGCAGGGCTGGAGCATCCAAATATTGTAAATATCTATGATGTAGGAAGCGAAGAGGGGCTTCATTATATCGTCATGGAATATGTTGAGGGAATCACACTTAAGACATACATTGAAAAGAAAGGACAGTTATCCTTTAAGGAAGCCGTCAGTATTGCCATTCAGGTAGCAAGAGGTATTGAAGCTGCCCACAACAAACAGATCATCCATCGGGATATCAAACCGCAGAATATCATGATCTCCACAGAGGGAAAAGTCAAGGTCATGGACTTTGGTATTGCCAGAGCCGCATCTTCCAATACTGTCAGCTCGGATGTGATGGGATCGGTTCATTATTCTTCTCCGGAGCAGGCGAGAAACGGGTTTGTAGACGGAAGAAGCGATATCTATTCTCTGGGTATTGTTATGTATGAAATGGTAACCGGACGTGTACCTTTTGACGGAGATACAACGGTTGCAGTCGCTATTCAGCATCTGCAGGAAGAGATGACTCCTCCAAGTGTGTATGCAAAGAATCTGCCGGTCAGCATGGAGAAGATTATCTTAAAATGTACACAGAAGAATGCGGACCGCCGTTACCAGACCATTGGAGATCTGCTGGCAGACCTGCGCAGATCGCTGGTACATCCGGATGAGGATTTTGTTGTGATTGCTCCGCTTGTGGACAATGGAAAGACCAAGGTCATCAGTGGGGAAGAATTAAAGCAGATCAAAGAACACGGGGTGGAGCCAAAAGAAGACAGGCACGCTTCCAAGCTGGAATCTTCCTATGATCCGGATGAGGATGAGGACGATGAGGATGAGGACGAAAACGAAGGACTCAGTCCGAAGATGGATAAGGCAATGACCATCATGGGAATTGTGGTGTTTGTCGTAATCCTTGCAGTGATTATTTACCTTGTGGGAAGTTTCTTTGGCTTATTCCGTTTTGGCAGTAATTCATCAAAGAATACAGAAACACAGACGCAGACACAGACGCAGACACAGACAGAAAGTGAACAGCCTGTCGTGGTACAGGATGTATGCGGAAAGTTACAGGAGGAGGCACAGTCTGAACTGGAAGCACAGGGGCTGTATATGTTTGTTATTCAGGAGCAGAAGTCGGATCAGCCGGAAGGAACTGTCCTGAATCAGGACCCGGTTGGCGGTTCTGAAGTATCAGCCGGAACGACAATCAATGTAATTGTTGCCGGAACAGAAAATGTGGACTTCGCAGATTCGGAGAGTCAGAGTGAGCAGAACGATGTTCCGGTTCCGAATGTAGTTGGAAAACTGGAAAAAGATGCTTCTTCTACCCTTTCGGCTGCCGGATTTAAAGTGTCCAAAACATACAAATATGATGATTCCGTAGATGCAGGAAAGGTTGTTTCCCAGAGCCCGAGAGGCGGAAATGCACAGGAGGGAAGTACGGTTACGATTGTGATCAGTCAGGGAAAGAAGCCTATTACGGTGCCATCTGTTCAGGGTCACTCCCAGAAAGATGCACAGGCGGCTTTGCAGAAGGCTGGCTTAAAAGTTGCAGTGAAAGAAGAATACAGTGATTCTGTCAAAGCAGGTCAGGTAATTTCACAGAGTGTATCATCCGGCAAGATTGTACCGGCAGATACAACGGTAACGATTACTGTAAGCAAGGGACCGGAAGAGAAGAATTACAGCTATAAATTCTCAAAGTCATATGCAGCACCGGAAGGAGCAGTCAGTGCAACTTATACACTGACGGGAAGTGATGGCACGACCTATGCAAGCGGAACCAGTGATGTCGATGGTTCTCTTACGATCGGGGCATCCGATATGGCATGTGAGTCCGGTAAAGTGACGATTACCTGGAGCATTGAAAAAATAGATGATGAAGGTCTTTCCGATACGTCTACAAAGACAGAAACACATTCTGTCAGCTTTTCAAAACAGTAGGTAATATATGAAGGGAAAGATTGTAAAAGGAATTTCCGGTTTCTACTACGTTCACGTGGCAGAAACCGGAATTTATGAATGTAAGGCAAAAGGAATTTTCCGTAATCAGAAGATCAAACCTCTCGTGGGTGATGATGTGGAAATCGTTGTACTGGATGAAGAAAAAAAGATTGGAAATGTAGAAAAAATTCTTCCACGTACCAGGGAACTGATCCGCCCCGCAGTGGCAAATATCGATATGGCACTCGTAATTTTCGCGGCTGCAAAACCGGACCCGAATTTTAATCTGCTGGATCGCTTTTTGTGTATGATGGAATATCAGAAAGTTCCGGTTACGATCTGTTTTAACAAATGTGATCTGGTGACGGAAGAACAAAGAGAAGTATTACGAAAAATTTATGAACCGGCGGGGTATGAGCTGCTCTTTACAAGTGCAAAGACACAGGAAAATGTGGAAAAACTCAAATCTGTGTTGCAGGGAAAGATGACGGCAGTGGCAGGACCGTCCGGAGTAGGAAAATCTTCGCTGATCAATGATCTGCAGGATGCGGTGCAGATGCAGACCGGAGGAATCAGTGACAAGATTGAGCGGGGAAAACATACGACACGCCATTCGCAGATTATACCAATTGCGGAAAACACCTATATTATGGATACTCCGGGGTTTAGTTCCATGGATCTGCCCGGATTTTCCAAAGAGGATCTGTGGACATGTTATCCGGAGTTCGTGCGTTTTGAGCCTGGATGCAGATTCATCGGATGCAGTCACATCGGAGAGCCGGATTGTGGCGTTAAGACTGCACTTGCAGAAGGAAAAATATCGCAGGTGAGGTATGACAATTATGTGCAGCTTTATCAGGAAATGAAGAATATGCGCAAGTATTAGGAGGAATCAATGAACTGTTTATCACCGTCAATTTTATCGGCAGATTTTGCTAATCTGGGAGAACAGATCCGGTTGCTGGATCAGGCAGGTGCGGAATATGTACACATCGATGTTATGGATGGAATGTTTGTTCCGAGTATTTCGTTTGCGTTTCCGATCATTCGTTCCATTCGTAAATGTACCGATCGGATTTTTGGTGTCCATCTGATGATTGAGGAACCGATTCGCTATATAGATGATTTTGTTGACGCGGGAGCGGATATTATTACGGTCCATGCAGAAGCATGCAGGCATCTTGACCGCACAGTGGAGGCAATCAGGGAAAAGGGAGTTCTGGCCGGTGTGGCATTAAATCCGGCCACTCCGCTGGAAACTGTCCGATATATTCTTCCGAAGGTGGACATGCTTCTTATCATGACCGTTAATCCGGGATTCGGAGGACAGAAACTGATTCCGTATACGTTAGATAAAGTGCGTGAAGCGAGAAATCTTGTGAAGCAGTCCGGATGTAAGACCGATATTGAAGTAGATGGGGGAATTAATCTGGAAAATGTGGAAGAAGCCATGGATGCAGGAGCCAACATAATTGTGGCAGGTTCTGCGGTTTTCAAGGGAGAGATCGAAAAGAATGTGGAAGCATTTCTGGAAAAGTTGCAAAGGCAGGGGTAGAAGATGAAGTATTTAATTGTTTCCGGGGGAGAAGTGAAGGAAGGTTTTTTAACCTGGATTGTAAAAAATGGAGGATTTGATGTCATATTAGCGGCAGATGCGGGAATGGAAGCATTGTATCGGGATCATATTCTGCCGGATATCATAGTGGGGGATTTTGATTCGGTAAATCCGGATACCCTTGAATATTTTCATGACAAAGAGCAGATCGAGGTGTGCATGCTGAATCCGGAAAAGGATGATACCGACACGGAATATGCGATCCGGGAGGCCATTCGCAGAGGTGCAATGGAGATTGTGGTCATTGGTGCAACCGGTACCAGAATTGATCATGTACTGGGCAATATCAGTCTGCTTGGTATTGGTCTGGAGGAACAGATAAAGATCAGCCTGGTCGATGAACATAATCGTATCCGCATGATTAATCAGCCGTTGACGATCCGGAAAGCGGAGCAGTATGGAAAGTATGTTTCTTTGATTCCATTTTCTGAGAAAGTATGTGGAGTTACATTACGTGGATTAAAGTATCCTCTTACCGATTATACCATGGGTGGATTTAATTCTCTCGGAATCAGCAATGAAATTGTTTCAGATGAAGCGTCAATTTCTTTATCTTCCGGACAACTTATTGTAATTGAATCAAAAGATTGAAGATTTTATGAAATGACGGAAAAATGGTACGAAAGAAGTAGTTTGTACCATAAAAAATAGCAAATATTATGGAAAAATGCTTGCATTGGAGTAATGAGTCTGCTATGATTACTACGACGAAGGTGTCAGAAGAGAATTCTTTTGACGCCTTTTTTGCGTTTAAAAGTATAAAAGAATGGAGGAAGATTAGATGAACGCAGGGGATACGGGATTTATGCTGATATGTTCAGCACTGGTGTTTTTTATGACACCTGGATTAGCCTTTTTCTATGGAGGACTG
>JBNMJT010000151.1:0-4406 GCA_050873945.1 Dorea sp. | reverse complement strand
TCCGAAAAAGAAGATTTCTCAGTTCTGGCTTCTTTTTTAACTGGTAAACTGCAAACTGACTTCTACTCATTCTCCATCCACCTCCAGATCTGCTTTATAAATTTCTACCGTTTTCTGCAATTCTTTATACCCCTCATCGCTAAGATAATAGAGCTTCTGAATCGTTGTGAAAATCAGCAGCTTCATATCTTCGTCCAGATAGGAAAAAATCTCATCCATTGCTTCCATTGTCTGTACCCGATTTCCTGCATCAAAAATTGCCAAAGCAGTATATTCATCTTCCTCAAATCTTACCATCATAATGACACCTCTCCCTTCTTATGTGTTCTGGATTTTTCTTTCGCTGCATTCTGTTCCTGCTCTTTTATTTTTGCCTGTCGCTCCCGGAGTGCCTGAAGAACGGATTCTTTTCTGCTCTTTGGCTGCAAAGCATTTTCTTTCTGAACAGGTTTATCTTCCGTTTTTCGGTCTGTTTCTTTTGTAATTTCCTGTTTCGCAGTAAAATACTTTTCTACATCGTCCATTGCTTTCTGAACTAATGGACTCTCCTTATAATGCTGAATCATCTCCACGCCTTCCCGGTCAACTTTTCCCAGTCGCATAAGGTCATATGGTCCGTCATAATCGCTTCCATCATGCAATTCAAATCCGACACCTTTTATTCCATTCATACGCTCTGCCGGAATGGTTTCATAAATGCGTAAGGCTTCCTCTAAGGTAAGATTTTCATGGTACTCGCCCATAACTGGAAATTCCATGCACTCTGCCACATAAAAAGAAATGGTCGCTTCTGGCTGTTGTGGGGCTTTTGCTGAATGTTCCCTCTCATCCAGATATGCCTCGGCTCGTTTCATATACTCTGCCAGTGTGCCTGTTTTTTCTTCTGAGATTGGGTTAATGTCTATCGGAATACCGGCTATTTTCATTCCAGCTTCATTCACAGCATTGAACAATACATCTTCCCTCACATTTCCACGATAAGATAAAACAACGTCCAGGTCAGAATCTGCATGATACATACCCTCTCTGCTTCTGGAGCCATACACTCTCGCCCCGATCAGAGCAACTTCATTTTCCAGCCCCATTTCTTCCAAAACTGCCCTTGTGTGAGCCAGTACGTCATATTCCACTTCTGCCCGGTTCATTCCATTCAGTGCTGCTTCACATCTGCCAAGTTCAGACGTCTTCCTTGTAACGCCATCCTCCAATAATGCTTTTGCATTGCTGATCAATTTTTCCCGGAACTCCGCATCATCTACTTTGACACATACCTCTTTCTCCATTCCTTCTTTTTTCAGTATTTCATAAGTTGCTTCCTGAATGGAATCATCCAGATAGTCATGTTCTCCACCGCCAATCTCATGCAGGTCAGCATCATAGAAAATATAGGCATATCCTTCTTCTGTCGGCTGTACTGTCAAATATGTTTTTGCTTCCGCAAACTGTACAGTAATTCCTTCATAAGTTTTCATCGCTGCTTCTCTGTCATAACCATCAAAAATAGATTCCGGGCAGTTCTGTTTCAACAGTGTCTGCACGATATACTCCTTTTCTGCATATTCTGTTTGAAGTTCTAAGGCTTCATAGTCCATTACTTTCGCATCTTCTATCGAAAGTCTTTCCTCTTCCAGAATATTCTCCATTGCCTCCGAAATAGAGATAGTCGGATCATCATAAACACCGCCATCCAATTCCAGATAATCCTTATCATAAAATGTATAATCGTAACCATCTTCTGCAGTCTGAATTGCAAAATACTTTTCTCCCACCTGATATGCAATCTGTACATCATGCATATCCAGTCTGTCTTCCATTTTTTTCACTGCCTCATATACTTCCGGGTTCAGCCAGCCACCAATCTTTTCATACTCATGTGTCAGTCTGTCTATTCCATTTTCACATACAATAAAATCAATGCTTTCCTGCATGGTTTCTGTATTCTGAATACCAAGCACTTTTTTCTGATGGTTTGGAATTTCCAGATATTTATGCATGGCATCCTCCAATGATTCAAACCGTTCTACCTTAACTACACCTTTTGCATTCATATCTTCCATCAGATAGTAATTGTCGATATAATGGATTTCTGGCATCCTTAATGTAATGCCGTCCGGTAACGCAACAGAACCAACCGCACAGTAATTAAACCATACGTTATCTCCGGCTTCATTTTTTCCAACCAGTGTTTCCGCCCAGTTATCTTCCTGTACAGCCTGTGTTTCTTCTATTGTTAATGTCTGTCCGCTATGCAATGACACGATGGTATCTTTCGGAAATTCCATCAGGTCATACACCGTTGCACCATTTTCTTCCAAATATTCTGAAATAGCTTCCCTGGCACCTTCATCAAATCCATGCCAGATGTCCTCTGCCACCAGTGTCCCATTTTCCGACACAATAATATCTGCTACGTCCTGACCGTATTCCTCACTCCGCATCTGGAAGAATCGCTCCCCATGATATGTTTTCATATCCATCGCATACCAGGTGCCTGTATGTCCGTCCGCTTCGTAACCTCTTGTAGTTTCAGTGATATGCTGATTTTTCACACCAAGCACCTCCTCCAGTTTCCGGGTGCGGATTTCATTCCTTGCCATATCAATGAAACCATTCAGGACTGCCGGATGACTGTTCACAATATAGTCCCTGTTCAGATCCATTCCCCTGCTGATATTTTCCGGAATATCAATGCCATCTGCCCATCGTTTATTGCCATCAGCAAATCTTCCATCATGGGAAAGCTGTTTCAATGTATTTGCAAGAACAAAGGCAACCCGTTCTTCTCCGTATTTCTCAACCACGCTTACTGCAGTATCTGGATTTAAACGCATACCGTCAAAGCCCTCTGCGATTGCCTGTTCGATTGCATTTTTACAGTCGATATTCAATTTTCTGGAATCCAGGTAAGCATCTACATTTCTCTCCTGCATAGCCTTTTCCAAAGTTCCCATATAAACTTCCGGATATGCTTTTACAGGATTGGCATTTAACATTTCAGCTCTCTGTGCCACAAAGTCCGGCAATTCTGTAAATCCAAAAGAATCCACATAGTATGCGGTTAATCTGCCGCCCCGGTTCATAATGATCACATCACTGACTGACATGGAATGCCCGGTAAAATCGTTTGGTCGTTCTATATTAAATCGCTCAAAGAGATTGTCCAGTGTCGTAGCATCTCTCAGTCTTTCACTGTAAACCATCTGATAGTCTTTGCCATCTACGGTAAATCCCATTTCTTTTGCTGCTTCCAGACCTAAAAACTGATACCCTTTTTCTTCCTGGTCACTGTTAATCTGGTAAATACCATAACGGTTTCCATCACTTTCCAGAAGAAGCGTTTCCTTAATTTTTGCCTTTTCTTCCGGTGTCATAACACTTTCCTGACTTTTCTTATAATTTTCCCATTCAAATTTTGTCACTCCGAATAACCCGTCATGCTGTAAAATATCCAGTTCCAGATTCATAACTCTCTGTGACTGCTCCTGACCGCCAACTGCTCCGGTCAGTCCGTAAACCGTTACGCCCTCATGGTGCAGTTCCACTGCCCGTTCCCTGGTAAGTGGAAGCATACTTTCTGAATAAAATCCGGCTTCATGCAGTTCTGATAGACCAATCATCGAATCCGGTAGACTGTCAATCTGTTTCTCCGCTTCTCCAATCAGTTTTAGTACCTCTTCCCTGTTTCCATCCAGAATAGATTCTGCAAGATTCTCTGCCAGTTTTTCCGTTGCTTCCCTGTCATCCAGTTTATAGGCAAAATTCACGATAAGATTTCTCTGGTCATTGCTGAAAATCGTCCGTTCCTGTTCCAGACGGTTAATGGTCTGCTCCGCATACTGCATGGCACTCAGTTCTTCTGTCTGCTCCACAACGGCTGCTTCCTGCTCTGGTCTTTCTATCTGAAGTTCTTTAAGCCTTTCCTCAATCTGTCCGATCATATCCGCAGAAGTCTTACGGATGGTGTCCATGGAAGCACGAAGCTCTTTCATATTTTTACCGGAAGACCAGCTTGCGATATAGGAAAAGGAATACTCCGATGTGTCCAGTCCAAAATGATTACATACCACATAGGCAACACTTTCTGCTTCCACTTCCCTTGTAAGCTGGTCTTTTACAAGGCCCTCCGCTTCCATCTGGTCACGATCATGCAATACTGCATGTGCGGTTTCATGCACCGCTGTTTTCATGGTCTGTGCCTCGCTCATGCCAGGCTGGACAGCGATATATTTATCGACAAGCTGATAAAAGCCTTTCGCCTCCCCGTCAATCTCAATAAAGCGGAGAGGAACCGGGGCAACCATTCTTAATGCTTCCATAAAATCATGGTAGATTAGAACATCCCCCTCCAGTTCTGATACCTCAAACTCTGGAATTGGTTCCCCTGTGGTCTGGCTGACATCAAATAC
>JBNMJT010000150.1:0-4423 GCA_050873945.1 Dorea sp. | reverse complement strand
TTCACTACATTCCTTTAACGGGGATTCTGACTCTCTAATTTTTTCTAAGAACATTCCACATTCACTAGAATCACTTTATACTGGTTTCTTCAAGTCGTGACTGGTTGCGGAAGTTAATGAATGAAATAGCGGGAGTGGTAACCTTGTGAAGACCACTACGGTACACTATCTAATGGAATTCTTAAAAATTCACTACTTATCAGGTAATTACAATAACCTTCCGGTATCACAACAGTTACTCCTCCACCATTTAATCCTTCAGGCATTCGATACACACGGAATAAAAAGTAGAAAGCCGTTCCAGTGAATGTGGCGGAGGTGTTGGAAATAGTTAAGCATCAAAATTATGCGTTGGGTTTTCGAAATTTGCCTGTTTGAGCGTATGCGAGTTGCAAATTTCGAAGGCCCGCTTTTAGCATAATTTTGATGCTTTAGTATTTCCCACCGACAGAACCTGAACAGGAACGGCTTTCTACTTTTTATGAAGGTCCGGGTATCCCCAGCCTAATGCATTAAATCCCCCAAAACTCACACATGAAAGCACCCGCCCCCAATAAACTCCCTGAGCAGTGAATTCGCCGGTACATTCTCACTTCCGATTCCAACAAAGTAATCGAGGAATTTTAACAGACGTTTTGCTTCCAGATATTCCGGGCAGTCTCTTTCAATTCCGAAGAGCTGGGCTTCTACATATGGTTTCAATACCGCAAGTTCATAGATCAGTGCGGAATTGAACATCACATCCGCCTCCTCCTGATATGGGAAGATATTCCGCTCTTCTCCTTTTCTTACAGACGGCCACATGCGGATCGTTTCTTTCGCTGATGTACCTCTGGTTCTTGCATCACGCACAATTCTGCGGATCAGACGTCCGTCTGTTGTCGGGATGCGGTTATGTTCATCAATATTCAGCTGTGTAAGTGCACTGATATATATCTTGAACTTATTCTCATCCGGAAGATTTCTGGTCAGTTCCGGATTCAGACAGTGAATTCCTTCTATTACCAGCACTTCATTTTCTTTGAGTTTCTTTGGTCTTCCCTTGTATTCTTTATGACCGGTAACAAAATTAAATTCCGGTATCACAACTTCTTTTCCATCCAGAAGCTCCTGAAGCTGACGATTGAATAATTCCACATCAACCGCGCCCAGTCCCTCAAAATCGAATTCGCCATTCTCGTCCCGCGGTGTCTCTTCCCGTTCTTTAAAATAATTGTCCACAGCGATCGGATATGGGCACAATCCATTGGCCCGAAGCTGCACCGACAGGCGGTGTGAAAAAGTAGTCTTACTTGAAGACGATGGTCCCGCGATCAGTACAAAACGAACATCGGAACGTACTTTGATCTGCTCAGCGATCTGCGCGATCTTTTCTTCCTGAAGTGCTTCCTGTACCAGTACCAGTTCATTCACATCACTTCTGGTAATCTTATCGTTCAGGTCTCCGACCGTCTCGATTCCCTGCGCATCTCCCCACTTCGTTGATTCCTGCAGTACACGGAACAACTGATTCTGCGGTTCAAATGGAGGTACTGTTTCCGGCTCATTCATCGCCGGCATCTGGATCACAAAGCCTTCATCATACAGATACAGTTTAAAATATTTCAGATATCCGGCACTCGGTACCATGTAGCCATAATAATAATCTTCAAATTCATTCATACTATAGATGTTCACCCGTGACACTCTCCGGTAATGGAACAGATGCTCCTTATCATGCATGCCATGCTGTCCGAACATCGCGATCGCATCATCTGTATGCACACTCTTTTTTCTGATCGGCAGATCCATTTCCACCATATCCCGCATGCGGCTTTCTACACGATCCAGGAATTCCTGCGTAAGATCAATATTCCCTTCTATAGTACAATAATACCCCTTACTTACCGAATAATGGATTCTGACTTTATCGATGTTCTTATGCTCAGCCACATCATACACTGCCTTGACAAGCATCAGAGTCATACTTCTCCGGTAGCTTTTATACCCCAGCGGATCCGCAGTTGTCACGAATTTCAATTCACAGTCCTTTTCCAGTGTCTTGAACAACTCCTGAAGCCTTCCATCCACAAATACCAGTACGATATCATGCGGATATTCCGGCTGATATGCCATGGCTATCTCCCGGTATGTCGTTCCTTTTTTGAATTTTCTGTCTGTTCCATCTACATGAACAGTATATAAAACTTCATTCATAGACGCACCTCACATTTTCATTCTTTCACTCAGCTCATTTCGCCGCCTGTTTATCCCGTTTACCATCCGGTTCACACTTTCCCTGTCTCTATACGATCAGGAACGGATGAACGATCGGAGCCGCTATAACCTCTACATCTTTCAGATTCTTTTCCAGATACTGTCTCATATCTTCAATGAAAATATGCTCGATTCCATAATGACCGCCATCTATGATCGCCAGTCCCTGCGCTACGGCATCAATTCCTTCATGGTGGCCGATATCTCCTGTGATCAGTACATCCGCATGCTTATCCAGTGCTGCCTTGATCACACTTTTTCCAGATCCGGGACAGATTGCAATTCGTTTCACTTTATCTTCCAGATTACCGAATACCTTTACCGCTCCCAGGTGAAATGCATCTTTTACATCTTCACAGCATTCTCTGAGTGTCATAGGAATCTCAAGATCTGATACTCTTCCGATTCCTTCCGGCTCATCTTCCTTTCCGATATCGCCCTCTGCTGTCACTTCCAGTATCTCGGCGTCCTTCATATTCATCTTATCTCCGGAAAGGTCCGCCATTCCCAGAACATCATAATTCGTATGCATTGCATAATAAGAGATATCATTCTGGATCAGTTTGATAATACGGCCTCCCACAAAATCAAGATTATGGATTCTCTTAACTGGCGAAAAGATCATCGGATGATGTGTAATCAGCATATCTGCACCGGCCTTAACCGCTTCCTCTATTACTTCATCTGTTGCATCCAGTGCGATATATATCTTCTTCACTTCCTTATCGTCCCTTCCGACCAGAAGTCCGACATTATCCCATGAAAGTGCATAATTCAGCGGGTATTCTTTTTCGATCACATTCATTACATCTTTACACAACATCTTACATACTCCCTTTCTTCTACTCGTAATACTTTAATGCCTCTTGTGTCAGTATGATTTCTTTTTTCAGCTCTTCCATTCTCTCCGCAGCACTTACACTGTTCTGGTGTTTGAACAGCTGGTGGAACACGCTCTCTTTAATTGCCATCTCCCTGTCCAGATACTTTTTAAGAACCGGATGGTGCTGCTCTAACAATCGTTTTCCATATGTATATTCACATGCAGTATAATCTTCTTTTTCTCCATGTATGACTTTCATCATCGGGTAAAATTTCCCATCTTCTTCGACCATATTTTCTTCTACGATCCGAAGTTTATGTTCATTCAGAAATCGTCTGACCTTCCCAATCTCCGACTGTGGCTGCAGGATCATCGTATCCAGCGCATCTGCCACCATTTTCCCCTCTGTCAGGATCTTGATCACCAGACCGCCGCCCATACCGGCAGCAATCATCGTATCCACTTCTCCCGGAAGAACTTTTTCCAGTCCGTCCGAAAGTCTGGTCTCTATCTTTCCTTTTAATCCATGTCCGACAATATGCATTCTGGCTCTCTCTAACGGGCCCCTGTTGATATCCAGTGCGATCACTTTTTCCGCAATTTTATTTTCCATCAGGTATATCGGAATATAACCGTGATCCGTACCGATATCTGCAACAGAAGCGCCCTCTGTAACCAGATCTGCAACTGCCTGCAGTCTCTTTGATAGTTCCATAGGCGCCTCTTTTCTTAATCTAAATAGTCTCTTAATTTTCTGCTTCGGCTTGGATGACGAAGCTTACGAAGTGCTTTCGCCTCAATCTGACGGATACGTTCACGGGTAACGTCGAATTCTTTTCCAACTTCTTCCAGTGTACGTGCACGTCCATCATTCATACCGAATCTTAATCTTAATACCTTCTGTTCCCTCTCTGTCAGAGTATCCAGAACCTCATCCAGCTGCTCTTTCAGAAGTGTCTGTGCCGCAGCTTCTGCAGGTACCGGAACATTATCATCCTGAATAAAGTCTCCAAGATGGCTGTCCTCTTCTTCACCGATAGGTGTTTCCAGAGATACCGGCTCCTGAGAAATCTTAAGGATCTCACGCACACGGTCTACAGACATGTCCATCTCTTTCGCAATTTCTTCCGGCGTAGGTTCACGTCCAAGCTCCTGCAGTAACTGACGGGAAACGCGGATCAGTTTATTAATTGTCTCAACCATATGCACCGGAATACGAATGGTACGTGCCTGGTCAGCAATTGCTCTTGTAATTGCCTGACGGATCCACCATGTTGCATAGGTACTGAATTTATATCCCTTACGGTAATCAAACTTCTCAACTGCCTTGATCAGACCTAAATT
>JBNMJT010000149.1:0-4579 GCA_050873945.1 Dorea sp. | reverse complement strand
GTATGGAGCAGACTTACGAAGAACATATGGCAATTTTGGACTGTATGAAGAATGGCGATACTGCTCACATTTATGAGGTTACGTTAAAACACATGGATACGCCGCGTGATATCAATCTGGAAGATCTGTAAATACAGAGAACTTGCCACTGGCAACTTCTCTCGCATACTTTGGTATCTACAAAACCTGCCTCTGGCAGCTTCTCTTGCATACTTTGGTATTACAAAAACCGTGCAGCTATTTTAACTGCACGGTTTTTCCATATATGTTTCTTCTGTTTTCTTTGTCTCCCCAATTGCACGGAATCCATATTTTTCATAAAAAGCTTCCGCATCCTGCGTATGCAGCATACCATACAGATGTCCGTTCTCTTTCATGATCTGGTCCATCAGAATTGTTCCAAATCCCTGATCGCGGTACTGTTCTTCTATAACGAGATCCATCAGATAAAATGTCGTGACGCCATCCGTCAGAACCCTTGCAAATCCGATCTGCCTGTCTTTTTCGCCCGTACTGCTTTCACCATTACCGCCTTCTCTGCTTCGTTCTTTACTGTTGCCGCCTTTTAGGAACAGACCATATGTGCAGGCGTTTTCCATACTTTTCCGAATCATTTCTTCTGATCTGTCTTTTGCCCAATCTGTAGTATGCAGAAGCTCCACTACTTCTGCCAGATACATATTCTCTATACCTTTTCTGATATAGTAAGATGATCCTCTATCTTCCCCTTCTGCCGCGATCTTGTCTGCCGATATCTGACAGATCACTTCACGCAGTTCTGTAAGATATGGATCAGCCTTGCATTCTTTTTCCCCGTAAGTCATCTGAAGATCATATTCCAGTGGAAGCCATGTCGCAATATCAGCCTCGTTGTGCTGGATCAAAGCTTCCATCTTATCCAGAGCATGCACGATCTTCGCTTCCATTGTCTCTGCTTTTTCCAGTTCATCGAACAATTCATCCAGCTCCGTCCGCTCTTTTTCCGGAAGCATTGCGATTACATTGCCGATTGCATCTCCTTCTACCTCCCGGTCTTCATCCGTCTTCACAAATGCAGGAATATCACCGGTCACTGCTTCTCCCAGATCATGGAACAGACACATCTTCATCACCCTGTCCATATCACAGTCCGGGAATTCTTCTTTTACCAGCCACGCAAATACACACAGACGGTAAGTGTGTTCTGCCACACTTTCCCGTCTGCTGCTTGTCGTTCTGGAATGGCGCATATTACATTTCAGGCGTTCTGCCACGCTCATAAAGTCTAATAATATTTTCGAATCCATTCTTCACCTATTCATTCAGATATTCCAACAGTCCCTGATATTCTTTTTTCATCAGTCTGTTTCCATGCATATAGAAATGCTGCAACTTGTCATAATCCTTTTCCATACGGGACACAGTCGGAATCAGCGGACGGATCACGAATATCTTTCCTTCTTCTTCCAGCTTTTCAATCAGTTTCATCTGCTTGTTGTATACCGCATTTCTTGTCATGATCGTGCGTACCAGATTCGGATATTTCTTATAGGCTCTTTTATAAAGCTGTT
Source organism: Dorea sp. (assembly GCA_050873945.1). Taxonomy (GTDB): domain Bacteria; phylum Bacillota; class Clostridia; order Lachnospirales; family Lachnospiraceae; genus Dorea_A. The sequence goes on along the minus strand of JBNMJT010000149.1, from coordinate 3,029 downwards.
CCGTTGCTTTTACCGCCCTCTTCTTGCGGTATCCCGGATTTCTCGTCAATACTACAACGATCTTGTCATTTCCTTTTTCCAGTGCATATTCGATCGGGATGGAGTCTGCAAGGCCTCCGTCCATGTACGGGATTCCGTCTACATTTGCAATTGGTGCCGCAAGCGGCATACTGCTCGATGCACGGCAGATCTTCATCAGACGGTCCGGATCTTTATCTTCCGACAGATATTCTGCATCTCCCGTGATACAGTTCGTAACCACCAGTTCACATTCCATCTCAGATGCAAAATAGGTCTCAAAATCAAATGGATAGATTTCGTTCGGAAATTTATCGAACAGCATATCCATATCCATCAGGGCTTTTTCTTTCAGCGTCTTCTTTAATCCATATACATAATCGTATTCTTTCTCACGGTGGATCACACATTCCCGGCTCCGCCCAGCCTGTTTCGACACATAATCAACCGCATTACACGCACCTGCCGATACGCCGATCACATTAGACATATACATGTCCTTTTCCATCAGATAATCAAGAACTCCAGATGTAAATACTCCGCGGTTCGCCCCGCCTTCCAGTACTAATGTTGCTTTTACCATAAGTCTTACCTCTCTTTAGCTTTATAATCTTCGTAAATTTGTCTGCGTATTTTTATCGTTTATCTCCAGAACCTGCCACTGGCAGTTCTGCGCATGATACTGCTATTATTATATACCCTTTTTCATAGAAGGAAAAGAGGAACTTCCCTTGCTATTTTCGCTTATCTCTGGTACTATATGCTAGTCAGCGTCTGCAAATCCGGACGCAGTCACTATCAACGAAGATTCAAACGACAAGGAGAATATAAACCAGTATGATTAGTACAAGTAATGTAACATTACGGGTTGGTAAAAAAGCCCTGTTCGAAGATGTTAATATTAAATTTACTGAAGGAAACTGCTACGGTCTCATCGGAGCAAACGGTGCGGGTAAATCTACATTCTTAAAGATCCTGTCCGGACAGCTTGAGCCGACGAACGGTGAAGTTATCATCACACCAGGCGAGCGTCTTTCTTTCCTGCAGCAGGACCATTTCAAATATGACGAACATCCGGTTCTGGATACCGTTATGATGGGAAATGCAAGACTGTATGAGATCATGAAAGAAAAAGAAGCCATCTATGCAAAAGAAGATTTCACCGATGAAGACGGTATGAAAGCCAGCGAACTGGAAGGTGAATTCGCAGCCATGAACGGATGGGAAGCAGAATCCGATGCTGCCACATTGTTAAATGGTCTTGGAATTCCGGTTGAAATGCATTATGAAATGATGAAGAACTTAAATGGTCCGGAGAAGGTTAAGGTCCTGCTTGCACAGGCACTGTTCGGTAATCCGGACATTCTGCTTCTCGACGAGCCTACTAACCACTTAGACCTCGATGCGATCGCATGGCTGGAAGAATTCCTGATCAACTTTGACAATACCGTCATCGTTGTATCCCATGACCGTTACTTCCTGAATAAGGTCTGCACACAGATCGCCGATATCGATTATGGTAAGATCAAGCTCTATGCCGGTAACTATGACTTCTGGTATGAGTCAAGCCAGCTTCTGATCCGTCAGATGAAGGAAGCCAATAAGAAAAAAGAAGAAAAGATCAAAGAGTTACAGGAATTCATCTCACGTTTCAGTGCCAATGCTTCAAAGTCTAAGCAGGCTACTTCCAGAAAACGTGCCCTGGAGAAGATCCAGCTTGATGATATCCAGCCATCCAGCCGTAAATATCCTTACATCGACTTCCGTCCGAACCGCGAGATTGGTAACGAAGTACTGACGGTAGAAGGATTAAGCAAAACAATTGACGGCGAAAAGGTTCTGGATAACATTTCCTTTACTCTGAACCACGATGACAAGGTTGCATTCGTCGGAAGCAATGAGCTTGCCAAGACAACGCTCTTCCAGATCCTTGCAGGAGAGATGGAACCGGACGAAGGTACTTATAAATGGGGAATCACTACAACTCAGGCTTACTTCCCACTCGACAGCGGAAGTGAATTCGACAATGATTACAGCATCGTAGACTGGCTGACACAGTATTCGGAAGAAAAGGATGCCACTTATGTACGTGGATTCCTTGGACGTATGCTGTTCTCCGGTGATGACGGTGTGAAGAAGGTACGTGTTCTTTCCGGAGGAGAGAAGGTACGCTGTCTGTTATCTAAGATGATGATCAGCGGTGCCAATGTACTGATCCTCGACGAGCCTACCAACCACCTGGATATGGAAAGTATCACTGCACTCAACAACGGAATGACAAAATTCCCTGGTGTACTTCTCTTTTCTTCCAGAGACCACCAGATCGTACAGACTACTGCCAACCGCATCATGGAGATCGTTCCGGGCGGTAAGCTGATCGATAAGATTACAACTTATGATGAATATCTTGAAAGTGATGAGATGGCTCGTAAGAGACAGACTTATACTGTTCAGGAGGAAGATAATTAGATTGGTATTTCATTTATCAGGCGACGGCTACCCGGACCGGAATAAAAGGGATGAATCCTTCCCTGTTCAGGTTCCGTCGGCGGGTAATACTAAAGGGTCAAAATTCTGCTAAAAACAGGCTTCCGAAATTTGCAACTCGCCATTCGGCTCAAACAAGCAAATTTCGAAAACCAACGCAGAATTTTACCCCTTAAGAATCACCAACACCTCCGCCACATTCACTGGAAAGAGTTCCTAACTTTTATTCCGTGCGTATCGAATGCCTGAAGAATTAAATGGCGGAAGCGGTAACCTTGTGAAGACCACTACGCTACGGATAATAACGGCAAATTTTATGAATCCGTTGATTTTCCAAGCCTTTTGGGGCTGTTTTCCATAACCTTTCGGTATCACATAGGTTACGCTCCCGCCACTTAATTCATTAACTTCCGCAGCCAGTCACGTTAATGAGTTAATAGCAACAATTTTTAAATAGCTCTTGTATATTTCTTCAGCCACTCTTTCTCATCTTCTTCAAGATATGGAGCGATCACTTCGTATAC
>JBNMJT010000148.1:0-4641 GCA_050873945.1 Dorea sp. | reverse complement strand
GTCTCATAATAGTGAAGATCCGATCCGCAGATTCCAACATAATCAAGTTTTACCAATACTTCGTCTGCTTTTGGTGTCGGGATATCACGTTCTTCAAATCCCATTTCACCAATTCCGTTCATCACTGCAACTTTCATTTTTCCATCCATGAAAACGTTCCTCCTAGACTTTATTAAATCTTTTAATAATGTACTTACATTATCATCCATAAGGGTACAATTGTCAAGATAAATTTAATGTTTTATTTCTCACATTGACGTCTCAGATTTTCCCAAAATCACCTGACAGATCCCACCTAATCCTCTCGGTCCCAGATATCTCTCCAGTCTTTTGCACCTTCCCAGAGGAATACCTTTCCTTTGATCAGTCTTGCATTTTTATCTGCCTTTTTAAGGACTTCCATCTCTTCATCCGTCAGGAAATCTTCAGTTACTGTTTTTAGATTTCCTACGTATTCATTTTCATATATGGAAAATGGAATCGGCACATGTCCTCTTTGCACTGCCCACTTCATGCAGATCAGTGCCGGATGACAGTGATGCGCCTTCGCAATCTCCACTAATTCTGGAAGTTCAAATGTCACAACATCTCCCTCTTCCGTATCCCGTTCCGGTCTGCAAGGAGAGCCCATCGGACTGAATGCAATTGGAAGAATATCATGCTCTTTACAGTATTCAAAAAGCTTTGGCTGCTGGAACGTTGGATTGATTTCTACTTCCAGTACCGTTGGTTTAATTCTGCAAAGCGGCAGTACCTGTTCCAGTTTCGTGATCGTCATATTGGACATTCCGATACTTTTGACCAGACCCATATCCACCAGACGTTCCATCTGTCTCCATGTTCCCATATATTCTTCTACAGAAAATGGAACGGCATCCGGATTGCGTCCTTCCAGATGTGCTCCCGGTGCATGGTAATTCGGAAATGGCCAGTGTACCATATAGATATCCAGATAATCCAGCCTAAGATCTCTTAAGCTGGTCGCACATGCCACCAGCACATCCCCTTTTCCATGCATATCATTCCAGACCTTTGTCATGATCGTAAGATCCTGTCTTTGCACGATCCCATCAGAGAATGCTCTTTCGAATACCTCTCCGATATCTTTTTCATTGCCATACGCCGCCGCACAGTCAAACAGGCGATAGCCCGCCTGAATCGCCCCATACACTGCATCTGCTGTCTGCTCTGCTGAAAATCTGTCATTTCCAAATGTTCCCATGCCGATTCCCGGTATCACCATACCGTTGCTTAGTTTCCTTTGTGGCACCAATTCCGGTTCTACTCTTTCCATTCCAAGAGCTCCTTCTATTTACTTTTCTGTCTTTACTTCTTTTTATTCTTCTCTTTTAATATCCCCCGTATCTGATAACTCTCTGCTTTCCATCCTGTTCCAAGTTCTGACTGTTCCTCCAGTCTCTGATATATCTTCTTTGCAGATTCTTTTAAATCCTGCACACAGATTCTTACCGGATAGCGCTCTGATCCATCAAAATCATCAATACTTCCTATTACATAATTTTCCTTCTGTTCTTCTGCCTTCCATAAGGTCTCTGCAATTCTTTGTGCAATTTCTCCCGCTCCACATACGATCATACCAGATTGCATCTCTAATATCTTCTCTTTGACACACCCGATAGTAGCCTCATCAATCTTACGATCTCTGCGCCATGGAATTCTTATTACTTTTCCTTCCGGGCAGTTGTCAATAAATGCTTCTTCTCTTTTTCTGACATTTCCGATACTCCGGTTATCCCATCCAACATACAGATATCTCGAATCCTCAAATCCCGTACGTTCTACCAGACTCTTTACTGCATCTGCATTATCCAGAAATACTGCATCTGCATACGGAAGTGCATCATCTGCATCAAAGAAGACCATATTCATACCGATGCTTCGAAGTCTTAAAAGCTTCTCTCTGTCAATTGCCTGGTCATCCTGCCAGATTACAACGTTTCTGATATTTCTTGTATAAAGACGGTACAGGCAGTCTTCAACCGAAGTCCGCTCCGGAACCTCCACATATAAAAGCAAGGTATCCTTTTCCCATGCCTGTTTCTGAAATTCCGCAATGAATTTCGCAAAAAATGGATTCCTTGACGGCGCAGTGAGTGCAACTACATCCAGTGGATTGTCATTACCATAATTTTTCAGTGTCACCTTTGTACCATTTCCCACTTCACGCACAATCAGATTTTCCCGTTCCATCAGTTCCAGGGTCTTTCGCACTGTAATACGGCTTACTTCATAATCCGCCGACAGCTGGCGCTCCGATGGAATCTTTTCACCATCTTTATACAATCCTTCATATATTTTTTCACATAATGTATTTTTCAGATCCAGATATCTGAGTTCGTTCATTTCATTTCCCATATTCAAGTCCTCATTTATATGTTTTCTCTTATTGGTATTATACCAGAGTACCAATATTTTCTCAAGATAAATACTTCTTGTAAATGTGAATGATTGGCAAAAAAAATGCCTATCTTATATGACATACACACCCTCCACGGATTCGTCCCATGTAAAGAGCATATGTCCTAAGATAGACATTATCATTGTTATTCTATTGATCGTTTGTAAGCTTTAGTTTATCCAATATGTAGAAGATCAGACTCAGAATCATGGCTACAACACACGCCAGTACCATTCCGGTCAGAGATACCGTTCCGATATTTACAGAGATTCCGGAAAGTCCGGTTACAAATACGATAGATGTCAGCATCAGGTTTCTTGATCTTCCGTAATCCACCTGCGAATCAACCAGAATACGAAGACCAGATGCCCCGATCATACCATACAGAAGGAAGGAAATTCCTCCGATAACCGGTCCCGGAATTGTCTGGATCATCATCGACAATTTTCCCACGAACGAACAGATAATAGACAGAACCGCTGCTCCGCCGATCACGCGTACGCTGTATACTTTTGTAACCGCCATAACTCCGATATTTTCCCCGTATGTCGTAGTCGGTACAGATCCAATCAGTCCGGATACCATTGTTGAAAAGTTATCTCCAAACAAAGATCTGTGAAGTCCCGGATCTGAAAGAAGGTCTCTTCCTATAATCTTACTCGTTACTACCTGATGTCCAATATGTTCCGACGTTATAACCAATAGTACCGGCAGGATCATCAGGATTGCTCCCATATCAAACTTCGGTGACTGGAAATTCGGAATTGCAAACCACGACGCCTTCATCACCTGTGTAAAGTCCAGGATTCCACATGCAAGTGCTGTCAGATAGCCTGCAATAACTGCGATCAGGATCGGAATTACCGATAAAAATCCACGGAATAAAATATTTCCGAATACCGCCACTCCCAGTGTCACTGCAAATACAATTACATTTTTCGGATCGATCTTCTTATCCAAAAGCCCCGCATTACTTGCTGCCGAACTTGATAATTCCAGTCCGATCAGTGCAACTACCGGTCCCATGGCTGCCGGTGGAAGCACAATATCAATCCACTTTGTTCCACATTTGTAAATAATAAACGACAATATACATCCACAAAATCCCACTGCTACAAATCCGCCCAGTGCATACGGATATCCCATCTTACTGATTACAACCCCTGCCGGTGCCAGGAACGCAAAACTTGATCCGAGATATGCCGGTGATTTTGCTTTCGTCACCACAATAAAAATCAGTGTTCCCACACCATTCATAAAAAGTACGATTGCCGGATTGATTCCAAAAATAAATGGTACCAGCACAGATGCTCCAAACATCGCAAACATATGCTGGATACTTAATGGAAGCAACAGTTTAAATGGTACTTTTTCTTCTACCTGGATAATCTTATGACTTTCCATCTTCGTTTCCTCCTCTACTCTCCATTACCAGTGTCCTTCAAAAAAGAGGTATGAGAATTACACATCTCATACCTCTTCATCTAAGATTTCACTCTTCAAGATATTCTATCATACTGCTATCTTTCTTAAAAGGGAAATTCTTATTTTTCATATAAACATTTTACAGTCGGGTAGATCTTTCTGAAGTGCTGATCACGCTCCTCGTATTTCGCAGTCAGCTCCGGATCCGGTTCTACTGTATCGATTACTTTTACGATCTTTGCTGCTGCTGTCTCTACATCCGGGTATTCCCCGCAACCAACGGCTGCCAGCATGGCACCTCCAAGCGCCGGTCCTTCTTCGTTCTCTACGACATCAACTTTCAGGTTCATGATATTTGCAATCATTTTCTTCCATAGTGGGCTCTTGGCTCCACCACCGCAGATCTTGGTTCTTTCGATTTTAATTCCAAGACTCTTTGCAACTTCCAGAGAATCACGAAGTCCGAACGTAACACCCTCCAGTACTGCCTGTGTCATATCTTCACGGGTGGTATCCATAGACATTCCGATGAACATCGCTCTTGCATCCGGGTTATTATGTGGAGACCTTTCTCCCATCAGATATGGAAGATAGAAGACTCTGTTCTCTCCAAGCTTTGTAATTCCAGCCTGCTCTGCTGCAAAATCCTTTGTTTTTAAGATTTCTTCATTCCACCATTTGTTGCAGGATGCCGCACTTAACATACATCCCATCAAATGATAATGTCCATCTGCATGTGCAAATGAATGCAATGCATTGTTCTCATCTACACCGAATTTGTTGCTGGAAATGAAGAT
>JBNMJT010000147.1:0-4714 GCA_050873945.1 Dorea sp. | reverse complement strand
TATTGATGTGCTGATAGCACAAGAGCGTAAGCAGCAGGAGATTCTGGAGGAAATGAACCGGATGCTTCGAAAAGAGCATATATTGCAGCAGGATTATTATAAAGAACTGCTGGATGTACAAAGCTGTGGCCTGATGGCGTATACACTTCCGGGGCATAAGATCGTGCATATGAATGCGGAAGCTCTGAGAATGTACGGATATGAGAAGATCAGCGATGTGCAGGAAAATCTCGGGAGTATCATTTCCGGATTCTATTATCCGGATCCGGAGTCGATAGAGAAATTAAGAAATCTTCGAAAAAATGACGGTGTCGTGGATTACGAGTTCGTCATCCATAAGGGAAAAGAAAATGAATGCCATGCGCTGGCGAAGACGAAAAGATTTATTTCACCAAGTGGAGAGTTCCTGGTAGTGACGACATTTCTGGATGTATCGGATATGGTGATGCTTGAGAAGGCACTGAAGCAGGCAGAAGAGGGGAACCGTGCGAAGACCGCATTCTTATTTAACATGTCGCATGATCTCAGAACGCCGATGAATGCGATTATTGGCTATGCAGAGCTGATGGAGAAACACTGGGGAGAACAGGAGATAACGACAGGATATCTGGAAAAATTAAAATCCGCCAGTCATTTCCTGTTATCACTGATCAATAATGTGCTTGAGATGGCGCGTATCGAAAGTGGAAAAGAAGTTTTACATGAGACGGTCTGCAATATCGGTGAGATTAATAAGACGATGGATACGATTCTGGAGGCGTCTCTAAAGGAAAAAGACCTGAAATTTACGAGAAATGAGTCTGTGCAGCATGAAAATATCATCTGTGATCCGTTAAAGATTAATGAAATCTATTTGAATATCTTCAGTAATGCGGTAAAATATACACCGGCAGGTGGAACAACCACGGTAGATGTTGTAGAACTTCCGGCAGAAAAGGAGGGCTATATACGGATACAGACTACCGTCAGAGATACCGGAATTGGTATCGGAGAAGAGTATATTCCACATTTGTTTGAATCATTTTCAAGAGAAAGAAATTCTTCGGAATCAGGAATTATCGGAACCGGGCTTGGACTTCCGATCGTCAAATCACTGGTTGAGATGATGGAAGGAACCATAGAGGTAGAAAGCGAGCTCGGAAAAGGAACATCATTTGTGATAACATTGTGTCACAAACTGGCAGAAGAAGAAAAGGAAAAAGGAAACGACCAGGCGGTGCTTGCGGAGGCAGAATCCATGCTGGCAGGAAAGAATATTCTGCTGGTTGAGGATAATGAACTGAATGCAGAGATTGCAATGACGATCCTTCAGGATATCGGAATAAAAGTAGAACTTGCGACCGATGGAAAAGAAGCGCTGGACCGTGTAAAAGAAGTACCGGCCGGTTATTACGATTTGATTCTCATGGATATTCAGATGCCGGAAATGGATGGTTACCAGGCGACCAGACAGATCAGGAAACTTCCGGATGAACGCGCCGGTATTCCGATCATAGCCATGACGGCCAATGCATTTGAAGAGGACAAAAAAGCCGCTTTTGATGCAGGCATGAACGGCCATATCGCAAAGCCGGTAGAGATAGAGAAAATGATACAGACGCTGGCAGAAATTGTAGGATAACGAAACACAAAAACGATAAGGGGACATACGATGAAGAAAAATATACATACATTTCTCAATGCGTTACTGATCGTGTTAATCATACTGTGTATGTTGATACCGACCGTATTTACTGCAGTGGAGATGGGAGTATTTTCGAAGGATCCGGTGGTTACGACCCAGGTAAAAGCAACGGACAAAGATGCACCGGTACTTAAGATTGCGACAGATTATGATTTCAGTCCGAACTCTTATTACAATAAAGATGGCGATCTTTCAGGGCTCTATATAGAGATCATGACGGAAGCGGCGAACAGAATCGGCATGCGGCCGGAATTTAAAACAGGTGAATGGCTGGAATGCCGGCAGATGCTGACGGATGGAACCGTAGATGTACTGTTGGGACTGGAAATATTTTCTAATATGCAGGGGACGCTTCGGACGATACCGATCTGCTCGGATGACCTGCGTGTCTATGGGAAGAATAAGATAGACAGTGCGGCGTCGCTGGCAGGAAAAAAGGTTGCACTTATGGCAAAGTCGGTGATCGAATCTACTTACGATCTGCAGTGTGAGTACGTAGAATATAACACCAATACAGAGATATTGCAGGCGGTGGAAAATGGAGATGTCGATTATGGTATCTGTCATGCGGCAGTTGCGTCAAAGATCATCGAAGAGAATGATCTGAAGCTGCAGCAGGGACTTGTGATTGCAAAGAGTTATCCGGCACTTGCAGTGAACCAGAATGCGACAGAACTTCAGGAAAAACTAGATACTGCGCTGCAGGAGATGTCGGAAGATGGCACGATCGGAAAACTTCAGGATAAATGGGTTACAAAATTCACCAAGAACCGGTCATTATCTTATGTATTACAGCATAACGAGACCTATTATATGATATTTTTAATCTGTGCGATTCTGATCTTTAGTGTATATATTGTTCTGAGAGTGCATGCGAATCATCAGCAGAAGCATATTGATGAGCTGCTGGAATATCAGGAGAAGATGAAAGAGTCGAACGACGCGACCGTACGTGCGAACATGGCAAAGCGGGAATTTCTGTCCCATATGTCGCATGACATCCGGACTCCGATCAATGGAATCATGGGTATGGTGGAGATCATCCGTAAGAACAAAAAAAATCCGGAGAAGACAGAAGAGTGCCTGAAAAAGATTGACCAGGCATCCAGCCATCTGCTTTCACTGATCAATGACGTGCTGGATATGAGCAAACTGGAAAATGGTCAGGTAGAGTTAGAACATGTACCATTTGATCTGAATGATGAGATGGAGCAGATCAAGGCAATCGTAGAAGTGCAGGCAGAAGCTGCGGAGATACGTTTCCAGGTACATATGAAGGATATCGAGCATACAAGACTGATCGGAAGTCCGATGCATTTCCGGAGAATATTACTGAATCTTTTAAGCAACAGTCTGAAGTACAATCATCCGGGCGGTTCTGTAGATGTGTATATCAAGGAAAAGAGCAGCGATAAGAAGCAGGCAGAGTACCAGATCGTGATCCGTGATACAGGTATCGGAATGAGCGATGAATTTATGGATGAGCACCTGTATAAGCCATTTACGCAGGAAGATGATAACGTACGGACCAGCTATCAGGGAACAGGACTTGGCATGGCGATCGTAAGCGAACTGTTAAAGACCATGGAAGGCAATATCCAGGTTTACAGTGAGAAAGATAAAGGTACGACATTCTATGTTGCGCTGGGATTTGACATTAATCCTGAGAAGGAACCGGAGATTGAAAAAGAACCGGAAGAGGAAAAGAAAGATATCAAAGGAATGCATGTTCTGGTTGTGGAAGACAACGAACTGAATCTTGAGATTGCAACATTTATGCTGGAGAGTGCCGGAGCGGTTACAACATCGGCAAAAGACGGTAAAGAGGCGGTTGAGAAATTTGCTGCTTCAAAAGAAGGTGAATATGATGCAATCCTGATGGATATCATGATGCCTGTTATGGATGGTCTTGAAGCTACGCGCAAGATCAGAGCGATGGAGACGGAAAGGTCAGATGCGAAGACGATACCGATCATAGCTATGACAGCCAATGCATTTTTGGAAGACAAGGAAAAAACATTGGCGGCCGGTATGAATCAGCATCTTACGAAACCGGTAGTGATGGAAAAGCTACAGGAAGTACTGGGCAGCTATTTCGAAGGGCCAAAGGAGGAAGAGCCGGAAGAAAAATCGGACAGCGAAGCAAGCAGCAAGAAGGAAGAGACGGAAGAAAAAGCCGGTAATGAAGAGAAAAAAGATGAAGAAAAAATCGAAGAGAGTGTAGAAGTATCATCGGGGGAGGATGTAGAAAAATAAAATACGAGGGATGACAATGGGAGAGAAAGAGAAAAAATATGAGGAACTTTCGGAGCGGTTAGACCGGAAGGAAACCGTCAGGGGAACAGCACTTACGATTGCGGGAGGATTCTTCTGGGGACTTGCCGGAGTATTCGGAAAATATTCATTTGAATATAAGGGGGTAACAGCTCCGTGGCTGGTAAATGTAAGACTGATCATTGCAGGAATTATATTGCTTACGAGAGCGTATATGACACAGAAAGAAGGAATCCTACGCATATGGAAGAATAAAAGACATGTGATCCGTATGTTGATCTATGGCGTGATCGGTATCGCGGGCTGCCAGATGACATATTATATGGCGGTCCAGGATTCCAATGCAGGTATCGCAACGGTATTGCAGTATACGGCACCGGTTATGATCATGGTGCTTCTGGCAGTCAAGAACTGGAAGCTGCCGGGAAGAAATGAGATCATTGCCCTGGTACTTGCATTTGGTGGTACAGTACTTCTGGCAACACATGGTAATCTTACACAGTTAAGTGTATCAAAGACGACACTTGTGCTTGGACTTGCATCTGCAGTTGCGACCGTATTTTACAATCTGGTTCCCGGCAATCTTATGGATATTTACGGAACGTATGTTATGGTCGGCTGGGGTATGCTGATCAGTGGAATTGGACTGACACCGATCGTAAAGCCGTGGACAATGAATGCGGCGATCACCTGGGACTGGCAGAGTATTGGATGTATTGCAGTTGTAATTATATTAGGAACGGTGATGTCATTTAG
>JBNMJT010000146.1:0-4747 GCA_050873945.1 Dorea sp. | reverse complement strand
TGGAAGAGATTCAGAAAATGGGGAGGCGTACCGACTGGAATCACACAGAATATCAAAGATCTTCTTGCCAGCAGGGAAATTGAAAATATCTTTGAGAACAGTGATTTTATCCTGATGCTGAACCAGGCGGCAGGTGACAGACAGATCCTTGCAAAACAGTTGAATATTTCCCCATATCAGTTGTCTTATGTGACGAATTCCGGGGAAGGAGAAGGACTTCTTTTTTATGGAACAACAATTATTCCATTTAAGGACAAGTTCGATAAGAACTTGAAGCTCTACAGCTTGATGACTACAAAACCGGAAGAAGTTGAAAAACGAGAGAAAGAAATGGAGGCGGAAAAGCATGAAGGAAATCGATAAGATCCGAATCAGACAGTGGAACCAGGATAATCCTTACATCCAGATGAAAAATCTGGAAAATGCACAGCCTGTATACCGTGTTCATACAGTCAATGATGATCATCATCTGTATGAACTTCCGCTGGAAACACAGAACATTATCCTTGACTGGGTATTCTGGAATTTTTATCCGGCACAGAAAATCTATCCGCATCTTACCAGTGATGATCTGAAAGAAGTTTTGTATAAACGTACCCAGATCCATCTGCACAACAATCAGTTCAAGGAGGCTATGCTGATTAATGGTTTCTGGCCGAGAGATCCGAGTGAATTGAACTGGGTATTTCATATCCAGGCGAGCTCTCCAGCAATCAGGACACAGGCAGATGGTTATCCTGGTATCCCGATTATAGGACGCCAGGAACTGAATGAGTACAGAAAGAAAAGTTGTGCCAGGAGGTGATGACCTATAGCTGGAAAAGAATTTAAAGGCAAAGATAAAAAGGTCGCAAAGATGACCAGGGATGGTCTGACAGAAGAGAATCTTCGTGATGGTAGTGTAAAAGATATCAGTCACAGGAGTCGAGGACGACCGGAAAATAAGGAAGAATTTGTTCCTGAACGGGAACGGAAAAAGGCTGAGAATGAAGATTCAAAATCAGGAAAAGGTAAACGACTGCAGATGGAGAAAATCCGTAAATCTTCTGCCCGGCAGGAAGCTGTTGAGGATACAGTTCAAGTTACACCGGAAGAAAAAGTATCCGGATATCGAAAGAAACTGCATCGTTATGAAAAAATCCCGGATGATGATAATAATCTGAACAGCCAAAAGAAATCCATTCGGAAGAAACAGTTGCAAAAACAGATGACCAAAGAACAAGCAAAAGCCGGAAGATTATCTTTTGATGATGAAGGAAATCAGATGGTGAAAGGTGCTGGCATGAAACCGGGAGGGACAGCCGGGAAATACATTGCTACACAAGCTGTTATATCTGGCATGAAAGCAGTCTCTTCCGAAGAGAAAGAAACAGATGAAAATGCAGGTGTGGAAAGTGCCAGACTTGTAGAGCGTGAAACAGAAGATGCGTTACGTGGTCTGCGTCATGCTCAGATCCGAAGCAAACGAACGGATGTGAAAACCCATCGCAGAGGTTATCGTGAGGCTACCGTAGAAAAGAAACTGAAATTTGGTTCTGCAGAGAGTATGGAAGGAGTCAAGAATGCAGAAACGGTAAAGAAAGCCGAACAAAAGAGACATTTCTATAACCGCTTCTTCCAGAAAAAACGATATAAGGATGCTTACCGAGCAGCCAGAGCCGGAAAATCCGCTGACAGTCTGGGTGGAGCAACAACCATTGCCGGTGTTGAGAACATGACGGTAAAAGCAAAGATCGCCTTGAAAGAGATCATAAAGCGTAATCGTGCCATGTTCGCAGGCATCGGTATTTTTGCGCTTCTTTTTCTTGTCATAGCGGTATCTCTGGGGAGCTGCAGTGCTTCTATCGAGGGTGCTGGATCTGTGATCGGTATTACAACGTATCCAAGTTCAGACGAGGATATCTATGCTGCCGAAAACAGATATGCTGCTTTGGAAAGTGCCTTGAACCAGCAGATTAATGAGATGGAACGAAGACATCCGAATTATGACGAGTATCAGTACAACATTGCTGAGATTGGTCATAATCCATACCATCTTATCTCGTATCTTACTGCAAAATATGGGGACTGGACGTACTCAGATGTTGAAAATGAACTGCAAGCTCTTTTTGAAGCACAATATCATCTGAATACGGAAGGTCGAACAGAAACGGTGACAGAAACCAGAAATGTTCGAGTCGGAGAATCATTGGGACAGGTAGTGACCAGTGGATATTGTAACTGTCGAATCTGCTGTGGTGTATGGTCAGGCGGACCAACTGCCAGTGGTGCATATCCAACTGCAAACCATACCATTGCCGTAGATGCTTCCAATCCGTTTGTGCCGATTGGCACTAAGGTAGTAATGAATGGTGTGGAATACACAGTTGAGGATACCGGAGCCTTTGCAAGATATGGTGTGCAGTTTGACGTTTACTATGATAACCATGCTGCAGCCTCTGCTCATGGACACCAGACCTGGGAAGCCTATATCGCAGATGACAATGGCAGTCAGGAAGTAACGGTTACCAGTACAAGCACTAAGAAGATTCTATATGTGACACTGACAAATGGAAGCTTTGATGCTGTGGCAAGAGCCAATCTGAATGCAGAGCAGCTGATTATTTACAATGCATTAAATACGACCTATGGAAACAGAAATTATCTGTGGGATGTAAACAATGTGACCAGTGGATCAGGCGGTAATGGAATGAGTTATGAGATTCCACCGGAAGCACTGCAGGATGAAGAATTTGCCCGGATGATCCGAGAAGCAGAAAAATATCTGGGAGTACCTTATGTATGGGGTGGTTACTCCCCGTCCGGATTTGACTGCTCAGGTTTCGTATCCTATGTCATTAACCACTGTGGTAATGGCTGGAACTATGGACGATTGACCGCAGATGGATTAAGAGGCGTATGTACTTATGTATCACCGCAAGAAGCAAAACCAGGAGATCTGATTTTCTTCCAGGGAACGTATAACACATCCGGTGCAAGCCATGTGGGTATCTATGTCGGTAACAATATGATGATCCATTGCGGGGATCCGATCCATTACTCAAATATCAGCACATCCTACTGGCAGCAACATTTCATGTGCTTTGGAAGACTGCCATAAAGGGGTGAACGAAGGGAGGTGAAAGTTTGAATAAAAAGATTAAAAAATATCTGGATGAGATTGCCAAGACAGAGAAAAAGATCGCGGATCTGCAGCAATATCTTAGGGGTGTCCAGGCTGCATTAAAGCAGGAAGAGGACAATGAGATGATCAGGTGCATCCGTGGTATGAAGATGGATAATGATCAGTTATATGATCTTTTGGATGGTATCCAGAGTGGAAAAGTTAAATTTCAGGTAAGCAGGGAGTCTGACGATGAAGGTTCAGGCTCCTTTGTATTCACAGAAGAAAATAAGGAGGAATATCAGAATGGTGAAATGGAAGAAAATGAATAAGAAAATGGCAGGACTGCTGTTGGGAGTCATGATGCTTTTTACAGCATCAACCACAGCATTTGCCTATGTGGATGAATCAGCAGAGGCATCCAAAGTAGAGACAACTCAGACGGAACAGTCAACAGACAAAGAAGAGAAAAAGGACGAGGCGACAAACACAAACGAGGTGCTGCCAGAAGATGGAACAGACCAGGGAACTGCATTTACGACACCTGGCAATGGTGAAGTCAAGGATGACATTACCGATGATTCCACAAAGGAATTTCTTACGGTTACAACGAAGAATAACAACACTTTCTATATCGTGATCGACCGCAGTGCCACATCCCAGAATGTCTATATGTTATCTCAGATTGATGAGAATGATCTGTCCGAGTTTCTGGATAAAGACAGTACAGCTGCTGTTGTAACACCACAGCCGGATACATCGAAGGTTGTGCTGGATGAGACAAATAATGAGGATGTAGACAAGGAAGCTACTGTTGATCCTGAGAAAACATCATCTGCAAAAACCAATATGGGTGCAATGGCAACAATCCTGATTTTGGCTCTCGGCGGCGTGGCAGCTTACTACTACTTCAAGATCTATAAACCTAAAAAAGAGGAAGATGAGGATGATCAGCCGGAAGGTTTGGAAACAGGTGGACTGGAAGAAGTTCCGGATGAGGAAGAGTCTGAAGACGAAGATTTTGAAGAAAATGAAAAATAAATAAACTTTTTTAGCGGAGGGGGCTGTAAAACATGCTCTCTCCGTTTCGTTATATGAAGGAGGTAATACATCTTGTATTTAGTAATTGCAGAAAAACCAAGTGTATCAAGAGCAATCGCAGAAGTGATTGGAGCACAGGAACGAGAAGACGGATATTTACAAGGAACCGACTGTATGGTCAGCTGGTGCTTCGGACATCTGGCCGAATATGTTTCACCGGATGCTTACGATGAGAAATTTAACCAGTGGAGATATGAAGATCTCCCGATCATCCCGAAAGACTGGAAAGTTACAGTCTCAGAAGATAAGAAAGATCAGTTCTATATCTTAAAAAGACTGCTCAACAGTCCGGAAATTGAATACGTCGTAAATGCCTGTGATGCCGGACGTGAAGGAGAATTAATCTTCAAACATGTCTATGACTTATCCGGAAGTAAAAAGCCGGTGAAACGATTATGGATCAGTTCTCTGGAAGATTCAGCAATCCTTGATGGAATGCAGCATCTGAGATCCGCAGAGGAATACCGACATCTGGCCGAAGCTGCTGTATGCCGTTCTCAGGCTGACTGGCTGGTAGGAATGAATGCAACCAGAGCTTACACC
>JBNMJT010000145.1:0-4817 GCA_050873945.1 Dorea sp. | reverse complement strand
ATTTTATCCAGAGTGGTATCTTCCGAACTTTCTTCCAGGAATTCAATCGGATGCTTATCATCTTCCACCGAAAGCGTTTCCATCGGAACCAGACGTCCATTATCTCTTAAGTAATTAAGTGCCCTGCATTTTGCTGTCATTAACATCCACTTGAGCACATACTTTTTCTCTGCATTTCTGGTATGTGTTAATATTATGAGAAAGACTTCCTGCGCAATCTCTTCTGCTGCATGATGGTTTCCAGAGTAATCTAATGCTTCTTTATACACTACGTCGAAATATTCTTCATACGCCTCTGTAAAAGCCGCATCATCTGTAAACTCTTTTCCCACTTTACTCTCCTGTCTTCTGCCGGTTAGATCTTTGACAGAATATCTTCTTTATCTTCTTCTGTTAATTCGTTCATTGTCCATCCAAGACCTACTTTGTCATCTTTGTGTCTTGGGATCATGTGTACATGATAATGGAATACCGTCTGGCCGGCTGCTTCTCCATTGTTCTGAACAATATTATATCCATCGCAGTCCAGGATCTTTGTCATCTTTGTGATCATCTTTTTCGCAAGGATCATAGATTTTCCTGCGATCTCATCATCCAGTTCATATAAGTTTGCATAATGCTCCTTTGGAAGAATTAATGCATGTCCTTTTGCTGCCGGATTTGCATCCAGAATCACACGGAAATCTTCATCCTCATACAGTGTTGCTGTTGGAATCTCCCCATTTGCAAGTTTGCAAAAAATACAGTTATCATCCTTCATAATGTCATCCTTCTTTCTATTTATTTTATGATTGATTATTTGAACCGCCAATGCTAAACTGATACCTCAGAAAGGGGCGGTATCTATTATGTTAACTTCGACAGACTATGACAAATTACAACAGATTATGCAGGAAAGTCCGGAGCATGAAGCTCTCATTTCCAGACTTTTAAGTTCTCATCGGATGGAAGTAAGTGCGATCAGCCACGAGATCAGAAATCCTCTGACACTGGTTTACAGTACGCTTCAGCTTATCGAATCTACCCATCCGGAAGTCCATTCTTTTGCCCACTGGCAGGAACTTCATCAGGATATCGAATATATGAAACAATTGCTGGAAGAATTATCTTCTTACAACAACAGCGAGCGGCTGGATCTTATCCTTTTGGACACCAGTCTCTTCTTTCGCAGGATTTCTCTGTCTTTTGCTTCTTCTATCATTGATGCAGACATTGAATTTACCTCTTCCATTCCGGAAGATCTTCCTTCTGTGTCTCTGGATTCTTTAAAGATGCGTCAGGCACTTTTGAACCTTCTGCGTAATGCCTGCGATGCCTGCAAATCAGCTGTCCATCCATCTATCTCCTTATCGGTCTTCGTAAGCCCTAAGGACACTTCCCTTCTGTGTATCGATATCACAGATAATGGCTGCGGCATCCCTCCGGAAGATCAGGATTCCGTCTTCGAACCATTTATCACGCATAAGACCGATGGAACAGGACTTGGTCTGGCAATCACCAGACGTATCATCCTTGCCCATCATGGTACGATTTCTTTAGATTCCACTCCGGGTACCGGCACAACTTTTTCGATTGCGCTTCCAATACAGGAGAATACCTAAGAATAATCCAACCACCAGTCCACCTATGTGTGCCATATTATCGACACCACCACTTGTGAACCCATAGTACAGTGTCAATATGACCATAAATGCCAGCCCGCGTCCGGACACATCACCGATGCGTCCCCGGTTACGGATCGCCACATAAAGAAGTGCTCCGATCACGCCAAAGATGGCGCCGGAAGCTCCCGCAGATACGGCCAGATCACCGGTCTGTATCTGCATCCACAAAGACAGCAGATTTCCGGCAAGACCACTTAGAAAATAGATGATCAGGAATTTTATCTTTCCAATCTCACTTTCCAGGACCCATCCCATTGTCACAAGCACAACCATATTATTGAACAGGTGATCGTAACCAAAGTGAAGAAACATACTGGTAAATAACCGGTAATATTCCCCTCTTCCCACAATATATGGGACATACATTGCCCCGTGTCCCAGCATAAATTCTACATTTTCCGTCATCCCGATAAAGGACAATCCCAGAAATACAATAATATTCACTGCTGCCAGTGCCACGGTACAAGGTGCTTTGATCGTATTCTTTTTCATTACACGCGTCGTCACCTTTCCAGATATTCTGTTTTGATCTTTCTGTCCCTTTCAGTATAGCATAAGTTACCGGTATTCTTACATCCTTTTTCCATATTCCGGCAGCTCGGTTACATAATCGCAGAGTTTTCTTTCTACTATTCTCCGATTTCTGTATGTCCGTCTACCTATTTACAATTCCTCTTCTTCAATATGCAGGCCGTCCCACTCACCCCACTTTGCTTTTTTATGCTTATTAAGGAATCGTTTTACCGGTGTCCACAGATTGTCCGTCTCCCGCATGATCGAACTTCCCATCTCCTGTTCCGAGATCCAGTCATGTTCCCTGGTATCATATCTGCAACTGGATTCTTCCTCTTTTTTCTCTTTACAGAGTTCTTCCGGCATGTCTGGCTGCCCGCTTTCTTCCGGCTCTTCTGTCTGACATTCTCCGATCAGTTTTTCCAGACTGTAATTTTCTTCCATCGTCTCTTTATGAAGGAAAAATACAAATCTTACACATTCCTGCTGCTGATAATCTGCTACTTTCACCAGATACTCCGTCAGCAGATGAAATGCCTCCCAGATATCCTGCTTTGCCGGTGGATAATAACAGAAATAAAACCGCCCTTCTTCAAAAAAGATATATTCCGGCTCCAGCAGGATGCAGTTCTTATCAAGCAGATACTTCTCCGTCTCCCGGATCACATTCCCAAGCTGGGTCATAAGCAGTCTGATATCTTCCGTCTGCAGTTTTGCTCTTGCATACATCGCCTTCAAAGATAGCTTTCCACTGACATCATAATCATAATAACTGCTTCCATTCATGCCGCGCCCGCCAACCTTTAAGAAGCCTTCCAGAGAATTTGCCTTTAACATCTTCATCTGATAGTCCTCTTTATAGATTACGTGCTCTTCTATCGTAATTTTCCGTTCCATATATTTCTATTACCCCTTTATCTTTCATCCTTATTTTTCACTTATCTTACTTTTTTATTCTGCGTATATCCCGGATATGCTTCTCCGGTTTTGTAATAGCTGCCTCGCTTTTTACAGACAAAGACATTCTCTTTTTTCTTGCAAAAGCCTCTACCCGGATCCGTTCTTCTGTCACCGTACAGGTTGCTCTTGCATTCGTGAACAGAATACATTTCTGTCCTATCCGTTCTTCAAACAGCTGATTCAATGTACCTTCACTGATGCCGTCTTTTTCCCGTGCCTTTGTACTTCCTACAACTGCTGTTTCGTACGCCGCTGCCGATATGATATTTTTATCATGATAATAAAAGGCAGCCAGAATACATCCCATAATCAGGAATAGAATCATCGGCATCAAAAATGCCATCTCAACAGTAAAACTTCCCGACCAATACCGCGTACTCTTCTTTTTCCCTTCCATATCCATCTCTACCACCTGCCAAGTAACACGCTAAGCAGATATCCAACTGTCAGAAATGGAAAGAACGGCAACGCCCAGTTTCCTCTCTGCTTACGCAGTACAAATGTAACAATCCCAAGTATCCCAAGCACCAGGAACGCACTTGCCAGCACTTCCAAAAGTCCCCACAGCCCCAGACACACTCCAAGGATCACAATCGCAAAACTGTCCCCATAACCAATTGCTTCTTTTGTAAGTTTACTGATTCCCACAAAGATTCCGCCGACCAGCGCCCCTGCAAGCGAAAGCCTCCAGTCAATTCTGACGAACACGAGCCGATAGATCACCGCTCCTGCCATACAACTGATCAGTACATCTCTTGGTACCTTTCTTATCTTATAATCCATAAGTGACAATGCACTTAAGATGATCATCACTACACATTTACTTATTGTCCACATCTGGAACACGCCCCCTTTCCTGCTGCCTCTGATATCGGTATCGCCTGCACGGTTCGTTTTAATCCACTGCAGTTTCTCGCACTGTGATACCGGTCACCATAGCCGGTTATATAGACTCCTGCACCGGCCTTTTTCCCACAATGTTCACACGGGTAATACTTTCCGCCACCTTCATTTCTAAGTCCTGGTACTGCATTTTTACTGACCATCCGAATCGACAGATCCAGATAAGAACACTGGTAATCCTTATGGTATACCGTCCCTG
Organism: Dorea sp.; assembly: GCA_050873945.1. GTDB lineage: Bacteria > Bacillota > Clostridia > Lachnospirales > Lachnospiraceae > Dorea_A. The sequence continues at coordinate 578 of JBNMJT010000145.1, read as the reverse complement.
TTTCTGTGATATACACGGTCTCTTCCCCTGTATCGGAAAATACTTCTTTTTCATAGCCGCTCCATGCCTTGATCTTCATCGTCTCACTGCACTTTACCGGCGCGGCCGCGAACATCGGAACCGGTATCCGTACCTGGTATTCTGCCGTAAGCTGTCCAATCCCTGTCCGGACAGACATTCTGGAGCGATTACAGTGGATCCCGCTGCTTCCACCTTCTACAATACTTCGGTTTAACCTATCTTCTCCTATTGCTTCTGCTACATCCTGTTCAATCTTCGATGGCAGGATCACCTGTGTAATACAACTTTCTTTTGCTGCTTTCTTTCCCGCATACTGCAGGCCGCTTCTGACAGCTGTATGCACTGCCATCATTTCCAGCAGATACAACATGGTCACCACAGCCAGGAAAAATACCGGTACTGCGATTGCTGCCTCCACCGTTATGCTGCCTTTTGTATAGGATCTATCTGAGGTGGATAAGGATGCCCTTTCAGGCTCTGAATTGTTGTTATCGATAGGTTGTGAGGGGAGTATATTCTTACTCATAGTTTGCGAATCCGTCTCCTTTCTTTTATAT
>JBNMJT010000144.1:0-4935 GCA_050873945.1 Dorea sp. | reverse complement strand
CTCCATTTCCGGAAGTATAATAATTGGTGGCGTAATTTTTCAACTCTGCGGCAATTCCTGCGCCCATTTCTGCACTTCTCTGACTCATGGAAATGGTATTCTCATAGCACTCTTTGTCCATGCCGCCAAGCAGCATCTCAAGATCGCCGTCTTCGATAGAAAGAACTTCCCCGTCTTCCTCACAGATAAGCTCTGCCTTTTTAGAATATCTGTCAAAATTCCGCTCTATCCGAAACAGCTTGCCGCCACTCGCAAATCGAAGTGCGCCCGCATAGTAATTCGGGTTCTCCCATGGCTCATAGATACTATAGGTGTCATTATTTGCCGCTCTTCCACGTCCCCTCTCCATACCAAAAAGCATTCCTTTGATAAATGTATGGAGTGTTGATTTTCCGGATTCATTCACCCCGTATATGAGGTTCATCCCGTCTTCCAGCTCTATATGCCGATTATGAAATTTTCCATAATTTTTTAATATTAATTCTCGGATCTGCATGTTTAGCCTCTTCTTGTCTCCATCAACGCCTGTACTCCTTCGCAGAGTGCCTGATATTCTATACTGTCCTGTGGGTATCCTTTCAGGCTGTCAATATATTGACCAAGAATATTTCCCTTATTTTCATTTCTTAGTTTTTCAAAATCATACGCCGGTTTTGTATGGTCAACGATATCTACCACATTTCCATAGGGATCCATCTGATCGAGATCATACCAGATATCCGGATCACGGTAGCCTGTCAGTATGATTTTGTACATGTTCTTCTGTCCATTTTCTGCAATCAGTTTCGTCAGTTCCTGTTTTAGGATATGCCCTGTCATGGATTTATTTACCACTAATTCTTTGTGGAGATATTCACGGCAGGCATGCTGCACAAATCGTATCTGGCATCCTTTTTCACTGATTCTTCCTTCTATATAACCGTGCGGCCCAACATCATTGACATCGATTGGCTCAAGTGCTCCGGCATATGCCATCTGATCCTTTATCAGCTCCTGCGGCTTATGAATATGTCCCAACGCAACATATTCATATCCAAGAGCCCGTATCTGATTTGCCTTCATTGGAATATGTTTTTCGTCACCTCCGTGAGCAAGCAGCATTTCATATTTCTGCCTGTGCTGCGGATATGCGCCATCATAAACCGGTACGGTGTTTTCTTTGCTGTAATAGCTGCATCCATATACAGCAGTCTTAAGATCCGGCAGTTCCACACACGTAATTTCTTCTGTACGGATCATATGTACATGCGGTGCCCATGAAAATGTTCTGTAATAAGAATTATTTTTTATATAATCATGATTTCCCGCAATCATAACCACCTCTGTCTGTTCGAGCATTTCCAGTATGGAGTTCATCTCTTTCAATTCCCGAAGCAGCGGCTGTCTGTGAAACATATCACCTGCGATCAGTAACAGATCGATATGCTTCTGGTTACATATCTCTATAATATCCCGGAAACTGTCCCAGAGTTCTCTTTCTCTTTTGGCACTATACGCGCTTCCGGCGTCCGGTTTTGCCCCTAAATGTAAGTCTGCGATGTGTATGAACTTCATCCGTTGTTCCTTCCTTTTCTTCCGTCTTTTCTTTTGATGGCAGTGTTACAACAAACTGGGTACGGTTATCATCACTTTTTGCCAGAATTCTTCCTCCATGCAGTTCTACAATCTGTTTTGCAATCGCAAGGCCAAGTCCTGCACCTCCGGTTCCCGTTGAACGCGAACCATCTACACGGTAGAATTTTTCAAAAATTGTCTGCAGCATATCTCCTGGAATCTTATCCCCGGCATTCGTGAATACAATCTCTATTTCATCATTTTTCATTCTGGCTTCAATTCTGATCACTGTATTTTCATAACAATATGCAATTGCATTTCGCAATATATTATCAAATACTCTGGCCAGTTTATCCGGATCTCCATATATCTGCAGATCATCTTCTACGTCTACCTCACAGCTTAGCTTCTTCTCCTGCAATACTCCATACAGTTCATCTGCCAGCTGCTCCAGCATCATTGTAAGGTCGATCTCTATTGGTTCCAGTTCAATATTCTGAAGATTATATCTGGTAATATCAAAAAATTCGTTAATCAGTTCCCCTAATCGAATTGATTTTTCCAACGCAATATGCGTGTAATTCATACGCTCTTCTTCCGGCATATCCGGATGATCTTCCAGCATGGTCAGATACGCCACGATAGATGTCAGAGGTGTCTTCAGATCATGTGCCAGAAATAATACCAGGTCGTTTTTCTTCTTTTCTCCTTCTACAGCGTCCAGTTCCTGCCTTTTTAACGTCGCTTTGATTTCATTCAAGCGGATCTCTATCGGTTTCAGTTCTGTGATCAGATGGATCGGTTCTGTTGACTCTGCTATGATGTTTTCAATACCATGATCGATCTGATCCAGATACTTTGTCATCTTCGACAATGCCACATAAAAGAAAAGCGCAAAAAGTATCAGATAACCAATGACCATATAAAAGGTCTTGTTGTCTCCGATCAGTTGCCAGTACAGTCTGACCGCTGTCTCTTCTTTTATATTCAAAAAGACCAGAACATCCACAAATATTTTGGCAAAACTGTCATTATAAATTCCATCGATTACAAATTTGAGCAGGATTCCGCCTACCAGCACCGTCAGTGCCGTTACCAGTACCGTTTGTAAAAGAAGACTGAATTTTAATTTTCGATAATTATTCTTCAACCTTATAGCCAACTCCCCACACTGTCTTGATAAAATCAGACTTGCCTGTCGGCGCGCTCATCTTTTCTCTTAGATGACGGATATGCACCATTACTGTATTGTTACTATTCTTGTAATATTTTTCATGCCACACTTTTTCGAACAGTTCCTCCGAACTTATTACCTTGCCACGGTTCTCGCATAACAGCCATAAGATGTCAAATTCAATTGGTGTAAGTGTAAGCGGCACCTCATTATATACACATTCGTGAGAGGTACGGTTTAAAAGCAGGCCTCCAAAATCAATCACTTCGCCTTCTTCTTTGGTTCCTTCATTGTATTGTGTATATCTGCGAAGCTGTGCCTTTACACGGGCGACCAGTTCCAGTGGGTTAAATGGTTTTGGGATATAGTCGTCTGCCCCGAGTGTCAGCCCTGTAATCTTATCCATGTACTCGGTTTTCGCTGTCAGCATAATAACCGGAAATGTATATTTCTGTCTGATCTGCTTCAGGATCTGGAAGCCATCAATATCCGGAAGCATAATGTCCAGAATAGCAAGATCAATCTTTGTGCTGTAGATACAATCCAGTGCGTCTTGTCCGTTATAGAATTTAAATACTTTGTATTGATCGTTTTGAAGATACAGTTCTACTACATCAGCGATCTCTTTTTCATCATCTACGACTAATATATTCATACTGTCCTCCAGTCTATATGGGGACGGCAGATTTCTTAAAATCCCCCGTCCCCTTTTTTTCGTTTTTATATATTTTTATCCACGATTACAGTTCACAGTTATTCACAGTTCTTGGGAATGGAATCACGTCACGGATGTTACCCATACCTGTCAGATACATTACGCATCTTTCAAATCCAAGACCAAATCCTGCATGTCTTGTAGATCCATATTTACGAAGATCCATGTAAAACTTGTAATCTTCTTCTTTCAGTCCCAGTTCATCCATTCTTGCTTTCAGTTTATCGTAATCATCCTCTCTCTGGCTTCCTCCGATAATCTCGCCGATTCCAGGTACCAGACAGTCTACTGCTGCTACAGTCTTTCCATCCTCGTTAAGCTTCATATAGAATGCTTTGATCTCCTTTGGATAGTCAGTTACGAATACAGGGCGCTTGAAGACTTCTTCTGTCAGATATCTTTCATGTTCCGTCTGAAGATCTGTTCCCCATGTTACTTTGTACTCAAATTTATCGTTGTGTTTCTCTAGAATTTCTACTGCTTCTGTATAAGTAACTCTTGCGAAATCAGAATTTACTACATTGTGCAGTCTTTCCAGAAGTCCTTTGTCTACGAATGAATTGAAGAAATTCATCTCTTCCGGTGCATTTTCCAATACGTAATTAATTACATATTTTAACATTGCTTCTGCAACAAACATATCATCATCCAGATCTGCAAATGCCATCTCTGGCTCGATCATCCAGAACTCAGCAGCATGACGTGTTGTGTTAGAGTTCTCTGCACGGAATGTTGGTCCAAATGTATAAATGTTACGGAATGCCTGTGCATATGTCTCACCATTTAACTGGCCACTTACAGTAAGGCTTGTCTCTTTTCCAAAGAAATCCTTCGAATAATCAACGCTTCCGTCCTCATTCTTTGGTACGTTGTTCAGATCCATTGTTGTTACCTGGAACATCTCTCCTGCACCTTCACAGTCACTTCCTGTGATCAGTGGTGTGTGTACATATACGAATCCTCTCTCCTGGAAGAATTTGTGAATTGCATATGCAGTCAGGGAACGTACACGGAATACAGCCTGGAATGTATTCGTTCTAGGTCTTAAGTGTGCGATCGTTCTCAGATACTCAAAGCTGTGACGCTTCTTCTGAAGTGGATAATCAGGAGCGGATGCACCCTCTACCTCTACTGTATCTGCCTGGATCTCAAATGGCTGTTTTGCCTGTGGTGTTGCAACCAGTGTACCTGTTACGATTACGGCTGCTCCTACATTTAACTTTGAAATCTCTGCAAAGTTGTCCATCTTGTCATGATATACAACCTGAAGCGGCTCAAAAAATGTTCCGTCATTTACCACGATAAATCCAAACGCTTTCGAACCACGGATACTTCTTACCCATCCTCCGATTGTAATTTTCTGATCTATATAAGCATCACTGTTTTTATATAATTCTCTGATCGTTGTTAAATCCATACCAATATTCTCCTTTTAAAAACTCACATATATGTTCTATTATACCATATTACCCTGATTTATGTTATACTATAT
>JBNMJT010000143.1:0-4982 GCA_050873945.1 Dorea sp. | reverse complement strand
GTGTATAATAAGGATAAGTAATTACTACTGATGCAGATCAGTAAATATGATACATAAAGGAGAGTGTTTACCATGGTTTATTTATTAGCAGGTCCTAAAGGAACAGGAAAAACACAGCAGATGATCGAGCAGGCCAACGAGGCCGCAAAAAAATGCAATGGAAATGTCGTATTTATCAAAAAAACACACCGCGATACCGCGAGTGTAACTTTTGATATCCGCACAATTTGTATGGATGATTTTCCGGCAATCACAAACATTGACGAATATATCGGATTTTTATATGGTATGTATAGTTCTAACCACGATATCGAATGCGTATTTATCGACGGAATCTTAAAACATGCTGATATCTCACTGGATAATATTCCAGCATTTATCGAACGCCTGAAACAGGTTTCCAAAGAATGTGAAGTTGAATTCTATGTCAGCATCAGTGCAAGCAAAGAAGAACTTGCTGACGTGAATACAGAAGGATGCAAATATCTGAACTAGTCCTTCATGTTAAATAGAACCATCCGACAGTCCATTTCCCGATGGGCTGTCGTTTTATGTCATCACCTATATTACATATGCTATAAAGTATCTGAAAAGAAACTATCATTCATAATTTTTCTGAATAACAGCTTCTTTCAGATATATAAAGAGTACTATTGATATTTTCCGATACAGGAGAGAAAACGTATGAGCGGAATTAAAGATGCGAAAAAGAAAAGAGCACGCAGAAGGCGCAAGCGGCAGATTCAACGTATTCTACTGATCATTGCCATGATACTGATCCTCATTGGATTCATATTCCTGGTCCGTGCCGCTGTCCGCGCTGTTGTAAACAAATTTACCGGTCCTGCTGTCACAACCTCAGCAGACAAAACTGCCGGTTCCAAGGAAGCTGCAAAAAAGAGCCAGTCAAAAACACAAAACACTGCCAAGAAAGCAGACTCCAAAAAGAAAACTTCAACAAATAGCTCTGCCAAAAAAAGCAGCTCTAAAAAGAAAACTTCAACAAATAACAGCTCTTCAAAAGACGCCGTTGAACTTGAAACAGTAACAATCAGTAAAAAAGCCAAGAAAAATACGGGTAAAGTTTCTCTTACCATCAGTTCAACCGGAGACTGTACTCTCGGAACTGACGAAAATTTTAACTATTCTACCAGTCTGAATGCGTACTATGAGTCACATGGTGCCGATTATTTCTTCCAGCATGTCAGATCCATTTTTAAAAAAGATGATCTGTCTATTGTCAACATGGAAGGAACACTCACAGACGAGACAGCCCGTGAGGCTAAAACTTTTGCCTTCAAAGCGCCTGCCGAATATGCTTCCATCCTTTCCGGCAGTTCCATCGAAGCTGCCAATCTTGCCAACAATCACAGCCATGATTATGGTGAGAAGAGCTATACCGATACTATCTCCGCACTGGATGACGCCGGAATCGCTTCCTTCGGTTATAACCGCATCAAGATTTTAAAGGTAAAAGGTGTAAAAGTCGGTGTTACCGGAATCTATGAACTTGCAGATCATCAGAAACGGGCATCCCAGGTGAAGAAAAATATCAAAGCCCTGAAAAAAGCCGGTGCTCAAGTCATCATCGTGAATTTCCACTGGGGAATTGAAAAGCAATATACACCGGATGAAAACCAGAAAGCTCTCGCACATCTTGCCGTGGATGAAGGTGCGGATCTTGTGATCGGACATCACCCGCATGTGCTGGAGGGAATCGAAGAGTATAATGGAAAATACATCTGTTACAGTCTCGGCAACTTCTGCTTTGGCGGTAATTCAACCCCAAGCGATACCGACAGCATGATCGTACAGCAGACATTTACATTTAATCAAAAAGGAAAATTAACGAAAAGCAGTAAGTTAAATATTATCCCTTGCTCTATCACTTCTTCCAGTGGATATAATGACTACTGCCCGGTTCCACTTACCGGTGACGAAAAGCAACGGGTACTGGATAAGATATCACAGTATAGTGAAGGATTATAACTTTCAAAAAAAGCTTCGCAATATGCATTACATCCTATTGCGAAGCTTTTTATCTGTCTTATTCTATTCTCTTATAAACCAATCAGCATCTCGTATATCAGAACCATCAGCGGCATCGTAATGATGCAGAATATTACCGACATAACGTTGATCACGCTTGCATAACGCGAATCCTTTCCATAGATCTGTGTAAGCTGTGTGACCATTGCCGCCGCAGGAGCTGCCGTTGCGATCAATACGATCATCAGGATATACTCTGCATCCGGATGAATTCCCGTCCGTTCCAGCCCCGCAAAATCAAAAGCTGCAATCACAGGAAATACGATCAGCCGGATCAGGCAGATCAGATACGGACGCTTCTGACGGAACACCCACTTCAGATCCGCATCACCGATCACCATCCCGATTACCATCATACTTGCCGGACTGATCATGTCTCCGAATCCGCTGACACAGCTGTCTACCACCGCCGGGAGACGGATCTCCAACGCAAAAAGAGCAATTCCTATAATCATTGCAATTACATTTGGATTACACAGGATCTTACGGATATTCAGATCTTTTTCCTGTCCGATCAGTTTTACACCGTGCGTCCACATCAGTACCGTCTGTACCAGAATGAACGCAGTTGTATAAAACACCCATTCTTCTCCCAGTACAGCTGATACCAGCGGAATTACCAGATATCCCGCATTTGTATAGATAATCGACGCCTTCTCTATACTGTTAAAATGAAATATCCATGACAGCAATTCAGATCCTGCGATCAAAACCGCATGTACCACCACCGACATACCGATTGCGATCATCAGTCCCTTTATCTTATCGTCTGTCAATTCAATCTGAAATGCATGAACGACTACGCACGGATTACAGATATACACAACCATGTTTGAAATGATCCGGCTGTCTTCTGTCTTAAAAAGTCCGGCTCTGACTACGCCAAAGCCCACCGCCATTGTCAAAAACATGGCTATGATCTGTTCCGCAAGAAGTATACTAATCTCCATTATCCTCTCTCATTTCTTGTATTATTTCATCTTCATAAGCCAGCTGCCGGCAGCTCCTTTCGAACGTGCGGGCGATCTAAACTCTATAACCGGCTGTTATTCCTGTGTATCTGCCTCTTCTTTATCAGAAGACGCTTTTTCTTTTGTATTTTCACCGATATTCAGCTTCGTTACTGTATTGATGTCTTTATCTTCTTTATAAGTTACCGTCACCTGTTCTCCAAGCTCACACCGGATCACATCTATGATATCCGCCACTGATACATCGTAGATTGCATCGGAATTCTCCAGCATCAGATAGTAATGAGAATTACCATCCAGAACCGCCTGGGCGATCTTCGTAATCTTTCCGGACGCTTCTTCTTCCTTACGTGTATCCTTTTCCTGTTCTTTCACGCCATTTTTCAGGAGTAATTCATTGTAATTATCCTGACATTGGCTGACACTGTCACCGATTGCAACAATCTGGTACTTCTGGACATTTACCATCGCATACTTCTTCACCAGGCCGGCATCGTCTTTTAATGCAACGAAATAAGTCGGCTCACCGGCAATATTCAACAACAACGGGAATGTTGCCTGATATTTCAGGTTCTGTACCTGCCCTTCTGCCGATGACATGGCTGAAGATTCTGTCGCACCTTCTACTTTATAGTATTTCGTCTCCATCGTACGCTGGTTTGCCAGAACAAATCCAACATTAGACTGATCTCCATTGACAGAAGTAACTCCGGTATACATCCACACATCATCATTTAATGCCAGATAGTTATAACCATCCGTTGTCTCCAGACAGTCTTTCTGACTCAGCACACTGTTAAAGAATCCGTGTTTCAATTTTCCATAATAATCAAATAAATTCACCAGAAGATCTGCCGAATATACGCGGTCCACCCATTGTGGTACATTTCCGACATCGTATGTCTTCGTCTTTCCTGTCACCGCATTACAGATCACAACTTTTCCAACCGTCTCACCGCCGAATAAACCAATGTTGAATTTCTTGACCGGTGCGATCCAGTACGGATCTCCATTTTCATCAATCTCAAAACTTAATTCCCCATAGATATAAGTCGGATGTGCGAAACGCAGATGCCGGTAAATATTACGGTTAAAATGATCACTAGTCGTATATTTCATACCCTGATCTAATTTCACAAGTTCGGTAGACTGATTCGCCATATTGATCCGGATATAAGCCGGGATACCATCACTCTGATTGGTAAACCATTTGATCAGACTCGCATATTTTAACGGTGTCACACGGACCGGATTACCTTTGTAGTTGATCTGGCTGTAGATATCATCTGCCTCAAACTGTGATACCATATCCACCATACTTCCCATCTTACGATCACCAAGCAGTGCTGCCGTATCCTTATCCAGAAGCGGGATCTTGTCAAATGACAGTTCGTCTACATCTTTCGCAAACTCTCCTTCTTTGACCGTCATAAGCTTCTGATATTTCTTCGCATTTACAACCGGTGAAGAAAACAGTGTTCCAAGCAGGTAAATAATGCCAAGAACCACAACTACTCCTAAAAACCCCTTTACTACTTTACTTTCTTTTACTTCATATCTGTTCATCTTCTTTCTTCCAAGATAGAGAACAGCCAGTACCACCAGAAAGATCATGATGAAAAACCATGTATCTGATGAATGAATATTGACCGCCGGTATTGCAGCATAATAATAGATTCCTGCAAGAAGCACAACCATAACGGCGATCAGTGCTTTTGTTTTACCTTTCATAAACTTCTCCTCCTGTCCATAGAATCTGCCGCTTCACAGAGCCAGCGCACTATGGATACTTTAATGTATAGAAAAGCAGACGGCACAAAAAGCCGTCTGTTATTCTAGAATTTTCTGCGCCATGCCGGTGCTGTGAACAGCATCAGGAACGGAAATATCTCCAGACGTCCCGCCAGCATGTCAAAACATAATACCAATTTTGAGAACGGTGAGAAATCTGCAAAATTCCCC
>JBNMJT010000142.1:0-5011 GCA_050873945.1 Dorea sp. | reverse complement strand
GTAAATATGTTCTATCAAGCCGCTCTCCTTTTTTCTTCATAAATACATACTCATCTGCAAGCGTTCGGATGCCGCATCCACCGCCGCTATAATGTTTATAAGCATGCACCAGAAAATAGATATATTCATCCTCATCACTGAAGTGATACCCATATCCCGTTCTATCCTTCTCATCCGGCACGGCACGCTTCCATGGATTGGCATAGTATGCATACAACGGATTATATTTCATCATCAGATCTTTGTGCATCTCAAAATTAAAGATTGGCTCTTTCTGGAACACATCGTGATTACTGTGAAGTTGTTCTACACAATAATCCCGTTCTTTCATGATCTCACACAGGATCTGCTGGGCACGTCCTTTGCTTTCTTCTTTTTCCTCTTCTGAACTGCCATAGATCTTGTAACCGCCGGCCGGATCTTTCTCTGTCAGTCCGTATAAGATATCATTGTCACACATATAGCGCATCCCAGGCGCCGGGTAATAATCTTTTAGAAGAATCCCCTTAAGCGGCAGATAGGACAGACCTTCTTCACTCATCCTGCCAAGGATTGCCTCCCGCTCCACATCAAACTGAAGCTGGCGGTAGAACACTGCATTCCCGGCATGCTCCCATCTTTTGTAGTCCTTTTCCGGCATGGAATCTTTCATTAATTTTACCGCCGGCCATGCTATGGATTCCACATTACTGTGAGCCGCAAGATCCCAGATTTTCTCCCAGGAAACTGTTTCCGGTTTTGCTTGCGGTGTGTGTCCGTTCAATGCGCAGGCCATCAGATGCAGCAGATATTCTCCTGTTGATCTATAGGGATGATTGGTTTTTGCAGCTTTCTGTTCCATATTATGCTCCTCTTCTCACATTTTCTGATACCAGTCTACCACTTTAATGGTAACAAAATGGTAACAAAATTCATTTTTTTCGACATTTCTACCTGTTATATGTTCATTTTTCTATTCTGTCCATCTGTGATTTGCTATAATTAACGTATATAGTCAGGATCTTTTGATTCTATAATAAAAAACACGAGGTGTCTATCATGACCATACACAATTTATCACACACTGTAAATCCCGCAAAGGAAGATACGATTCTTCGAAGCCAGCTAAAGAACGCAGCTTTCGGGATTGTCTTAATGGAACTTGCCGGTGCCGTCACTTATATTATCGACGGAATCATAACCAGCCGTTTCCTTGGCAGCACCGCTCTTGCCGCCAGCGGAATGACCGGCATCTGCTTTACCATTCTTGCGATTATCAGCGGCGTCTTCTCTGCCGGCACCCAGCAGCTTTGCTGTAACGATATCGGGCGCGGCGACGTAGAACGTGCCAACCGGACCTTTTCTACCACATTACTCGTTCTGCTTGTCCTGTCCATTCTGATCGCAGCGGCCGGGATTGGCTTTGCTGACGAGATTGCAACTTTAATCGGTGCTTCCCCTTCCATCCCTGAACTTCATACCGATGCCCGTAATTATATCCGCGGATTCTTTTTCGACGCACCGGCACATCTGTTCGTTGCAGTCCTGATCCCGGAAGTACAGCTGGAGGGGAAGAATCAGCAGATCACATTATCCATCGCTGCACTTACCGTGGCTGACATTGCCGGAGATCTTCTCAATGTAACGATCTTCCACGGCGGACTGCTTGGCATGGGGATTGCAACCTCCATCAGCTACTACGTCAGCGCAGCGGTTTTATTTGCCGTTTTTCTTCGTAAAGATGCGTTGTTCCATATTCGGTTATCACATCCGGACTTTCAAGTCCTTCCGTCACTTCTGAATATCGGACTTCCACGTGCGACCAAGCGGATCGGGAACCTGATCCGTCCATTCATTATCAACCGTCTGATCCTGCTTGCCGGCGGAAGCATCGCCATGGCTGCCTTCACTGTTGAACAGAACATCCGCTACCTTACCGAAAGTCCGGGTGTCGGAATCAGTGGTGCGGTTCTTCTTCTGGTCGGCATGTTTTTCGGAGAAAAGGATCTGTCGGCGATAAAGAGAACCGTCAGGATCTCTCTTCAATATATTGAACTTATGATTGGCGGACTGGCTGTGATCTATTTTATCGCGGCTCCATGGCTTGCACTTTTATACCTGCCGGCATCTTCGCCGTCCTACAGCCTTGCGGTCCTGATCTTAAGATGCCACGCAGTCAGCCTGCCGTTTCTAGCCTTCAACGAGTTCTACATAAGTCTCGTACAGGGAACCGGCAACTTAAAGGCTGCACACCTTGTCACGCTTCTGAATAAGCTGATCTACATCGTACTTCTTAGTTTCTTACTGGAGCCATTCTACGGTGTATATGGACTGTGGGTTTCCATTCCGCTCAGTGAAGTGCTCTTATGCCTGAGCATTTATCTTGTAAATGGAATCAAAAACCGGAACAACCAGCTCCGTGCATCCAGATTCAGCCTGTTCAATGATGTAGATCCCAATCCGGATGCCAGTATTGAACTTCGCGTTACGGATCAAACACAGCTTCCGGAAACGATCCGGAATCTGGAAGCATTCTGCAGACAGCAGCAGTTCGAAGCACACCAGAGTTATCATATCCAGCTGTTCTTCGAAGAACTTATCCTTCTGATCATTGAACATGGATTTCAGGAAAAGAAGCATCCTTCCATCGATGTCCGCATTGTAAAAGAAACAGACGGCATCATCCTTCGTGTAAAGGATAACTGCCGTCCATTCAGCGCCGCCGAGCAAAAATCTATGTACGATCATGCATCGACCGGTGATTATGATAATTATATAGGGATTCAGATGATCTTCAAGCTTGCCAAAGATGCAAACTATATCCACGCCATGAATCTCAATCAGTTCATTATCAAAATATAAAATTTATTTTTCATCTACTGTACAATATCCGGAAAAGCACATCAGCGTCTCACCATCTTCCAGCCGCACCGCACAAGCTTTTCCGGAATTTTTTTCTACAAATTCTGTATATTCCCTGTACGCATGCACATAATCTGTATTCCAGATCTGTTCCGGATTCGGAGCAACCGGCAGACTGGCTTTTGTTCCCACTTCAAAATCAAAATCTATTCGATAGTAGTTCATGACATCTTTTTCATTATCCAGATGCATATATTTCTTTCCCTCTTTTTCATAAGAGTAGCTCTCTATATATTTGCATGGAATGAGGAATTTGCCGTCTTCCGACTGACACGCTATGGTAACATTCTGATAAATGCTGGTTTTTGGAAGTGATTTTTTCCGGCTGTCCATCTTAAGCTCCTGTTGTTCAAAGTCATAATCCTTCCATCCGTCATCGTACACATACGGGATATATGCCATGCTGTTCTTTGTATCGGATATGTAGATCATAGAGAATGCATTGGTATGATCGTCACTATAGTACGCCGCACCTCCGGATAAGATCACGCCTCCACCAAGTTGTCTGTTGATCCTTGGCCTTCCGCAGCTTTCGCTGTGACCACACACAAGCAGGTCCGCCAGCTGAAGTAAGATCGGTAACGTCGCCACACGTCCGTTGTAGGTACTGGTCTCATTCGGATGCAGGAACCGGTCCGTATGGTGGAATAATGCGATCGTATATCAGATCTTCTTATCTGCAGGCAGGATTCCATAGCGGGCCAGCGAATGAAGCTGTTCCTGTCCCAGCCACATCTGGTCTTCCGGTATCTTCTTCTGCGTCATCATAAGTGCCGTATTCATAGACACCAGACGGATGGTCTTTCCATTTGCAAATGTAACATCTTTATACCCGACACTGTAACTGTAATGCTTTTTCCCGTGGCTTGGATAGGCATAGGGTTCCATGCCTATCTGCTCACAAAACTCATTATAAGCATAGAGATAAGGTTCCATCTTCCCGATATTCTCATAACGGTACAACTCATCGATCTTCTCAATCTGATTACTTGTCAGATCTTCTTTTAAATAATCTACCGAAATATCTACATCATGATTTCCAACACAGAAAGAAATATCTTTGCCGGTAAGACCGCAGGCCTTTAACAGCCGTCTGAACCACTTAAGCGCTTCTTTAAATTCACTTTCCTTTCCCATCCAGGCGATATCGCCGGTAAAAAGAATGTGATGTGGTTTTAACTTTTCGTCAAATCCCGCTATCATCTCTATCAATTCATCCAATATCTGGTCATGCCTGACAAATGAATCTTTCAGTCCATACACCGGATTATTTCTTCCGAAATGGATATCTGATAAATGTAGAATATTCATATGTTGTTATCCCTTCTGCTCTTCTTTTCTACTCTTTTTTTCTTTTTCTTCTGATGCATTCGGCTGCTATCATTCCGCCTGAGAGTAACATCGCCATCAGTGCGGTCTGTATATTTACCGTATCCCCTGTCTTAGAGGCCTTTGACTTCTGATTATCTGAAGTACTCTTAGCGGCATCTGAAGATGAAGCCTTGGTCTGTGCAGGTGTCGTCTTATTCGCATCCGAACCTGTCGCTCCTGAATTCGTCGCTCCTGAATCTCCTGTTCCCGGCTGATCAGACGGTTTCGGATCCTCCGGAGTTGCTGGATTATCTGGCGTGTCCGGATTGTCCGGTGTGTCCGGATCATCCGGCGTATCTGGATCATCTGGCGTATCCGGCTGCGGATTTACTAAAAGTTTGATATAGTTCTCTGTCACGTCATCCTGATACTGGCCTGCATCCGGGAATGACGTTACCGTCACATCACGCACACCTGCATCCAGTACTTTATAAGTCAGTCCATAGTTCAGCAGTAATTCATACTCTGTCGCATAATCTGAGATGGAATTGATATACGCACCATCAGTCAGATCTTTTGGTGCATAGATTTCCAGCATGAATCTTCCATGTCCTGCAGCCACACTGTGAGCCAGCGAAGTACTGATCACGCATGGATCTGTTACTGTCTTTCCGACAGAATCAAGCATCTCTGTGATCGAAGATCCGCCACCTGTTATGAAGCTTATATCCGAAGTTCCACTGTATACTTTCAGATTCTCATTCAACTCATAGCGTGTCAATTCTTCGTGCATATCTTT
>JBNMJT010000141.1:0-5022 GCA_050873945.1 Dorea sp. | reverse complement strand
TACATTCCTTTAACGGGGATTCTGACTCTCTAACTTTTTCTAAGGACACTCCACATTCACTAGAACTACTTTATACTGTTTTCTTCAAGTCGTGACTGGCTGCGGAAGTTAATGAATGAAATTCCGGGAGAGGTAACTTGGTGGAGACCACTACGGTACACAATCTAATGAAATTTTTTAAGTCCACTATGTGACAGATAATTCCAACAACCTTCCGGTATCATAACAGTTACGCAACCACCATTTAATCCTTCTGGCATTCGATACCCACGGAATAAAAGTTAGGAATCCTTTCCAGTGAATGTGGAGAAGGTGTTGGTAATACTTAAGGGGCAAAATTCTGCGTTAGGGATTCAAAATTTGACTGTTTGAGGCGTATGCCGAGTTTCGAATTTTGAATGCCTGCTTTTAGCAGAATTTTGCCCCTTTAGTATTACCCGCCGACGGAACCTGAACAGGAAAGGATTCCTAACTTTTATTCCGGTCCGGGTAGCCAGTCTGATGCATTAAATACCAAACAAATTTAACCCCGCCGCTACCCCCTCATGATCATTATCTTCCGTCACATACGGAAACTGCTCTTTAATATCTTCCGGCGCATTCCCCATAACCACTCCGGTTCCGACGCCTTGAAGCATTTCCACGTCATTATAGTTATCCCCAAAAGCAATTACCTGTTCAAGAGGTATTCCTTTGTGTCTGCACAGCCACTGTACGGCAGAAGCCTTGTTGGTTCCGGCTGCGTTGATCTCGAGGTGGATCGGTGAAGATCTGACAATGGAGTATTCCGGGAACTGTTCTTTTAATATAGAAGAAACTGTGTCAGTAACTACAGGATTGCAGAGGCAGAGAACTTTCCCAATCAGGGAATCTTCCGGCAGGGTGTCAAGCGGGCGGGCCTGGGCCTGTACGCCGACGATGGATTCTTCGCGCCGGATACGGGGATCTTCTCTTGAAGCCACGATCCAGTCGGACGCGGTATATACCTGCCAGGAGAGATCGAAATGTTCATGTTCAAGGAAGCGGATGAGTTTTTTTGCATCTGACAGTTTTATCCCGTTTTCGTACAGGATATTCCGCTGTTCATCCAGGATGAGGGCTCCGTTAAAGGCGATGATGCATCCGGTCAGATGATTTTCCTTTAAGATAGGTTCGATGCAGAAGGGACTTCTGGCAGAGACAGGGGTGAACAGAATACCGGTATCTGTACATTCCTGAAGTTTCTGGCGTGTTAACGGGGACACCCGGTGTGAAGAAGTTAATAATGTTCCGTCGATATCGGTGAAAATTGCCTGATAAGAGGCTTGGTTATTCTGAGTCATAATGTTCTCCTTTTGATCAATACTGCTGTGGTGAAAAGTAATATCATTAAAAGTAATATCACGTGATAGAAATATCTTGCCTGTGCAGATAGAATAACACATAATATTACTGGTAAAAATGTTGTTTTATGTGTAATGTGTGGTAAAATAATGAAAAATAGTGTGTGATTGAACATATAAAGAAAAGAAGGTGGAAGAATGGAAGATTTCCGAACAGAAAATGAACTGTCATCGGTCAGCAGAAGAGGAAGAATGGAAGAGATATTAAGAGACCGGATACAGGTGTCGGTAAAGGATATGGCAGTCCGCTTCGGGGTGTCGGAGATGACGATCCGCCGGGATTTTCATAAGATGGAAGAGCAGGGGATCGTTACTGTTCATTACGGAGGAGCGAAACTGAAGAATACAGACCTGGCGGGAGTGGACTTTTTGTCCAGACAGGATAAGCTGTACAGGAATAAGCTTCAGATTGCGAAGAGGGCAGCCGGATATGTGAAGGAAGGAAAGGTACTCTTTCTGGATACGAGTACGACCATTCTCCTGATGCTCAGATTTTTACCGGATATGAATCTGACGATTGTGACAAATTCCCTGCCGGTGATGGAAGAGACGTACCGGAACCGTAAGATCCGGCTTTATATGGCGCCGGGAATCTATCAGGAGCAGTACGGCGGACCTCTGGATTATTCGACTGCCGGATACGTATCCCGGTTTCACTATGATAAGGCATTCTTTGGTGCGTCTGCGGTGGATGTAAACTTTGGAGTATCGGCGACGCAGGAGATTGAAAGTGCTGTGAAGCAATGTGTATGGAGAAATGCAGATGAAAGATACCTGCTTGTAGATCATACAAAATTTGGCAAAAAGAATCTGATCAAGTATAATGATGTCAGTGAATATGATAAGATATTTACAGACGAGGAGATCGATTTTCAGATCCGGCAGGAGATTGCAAAAGCAGGAGGGAATCTCAATATATGCAGTTAAGTGTTGATGCAATACATGCATCAAAAAGTCTGTGAGGGACAATGGAACAATAATGAAACAGAAATAATATTTGAAAATCAGAACACAGACATCGGAAGGGAGCAGACAGAATATGAATTCCAATTTTGAATATTACAAAATATTTTATTATGTAGCAAAATATGAAAATCTTACAAAAGCAGCGACAGTACTGAAGACCAGCCAGCCAGCGGTGACACGCACGATTCACAAGCTGGAAAATGAACTGGGATGCCGTTTATTTACAAGAAGCAAGACCGGAATGACACTGACTCCGGAGGGCCGCACGTTTTATGGATATGTAGCGGCAGGATGTGCACAGTTCTTCAAAGGGGAAAATGATCTGAGCAATCTGATCTCATTGGAAAATGGAACAATCTATATTAGTGCAACAGAGACGGCGCTTCATTGTTACTTGTTTCAGGCGATGGAAGAGTTCAACAGCATGTATCCAAATGTACGATTCAAGATTCTCAATAACAGTACGACGGAATCGGTAAATGCAGTAAAAGAAGGAAAAGTAGATCTTGCATTTGTATCAGCGAATCTGCAGGTGGCAAAACCGCTTCGTATGAAGATTCTGAGAAAATATCATGATATCCTGATCGGGGGCAGCCGGTTTGAAGAATTAAAGGATGGCGAAAAAGATGGGGAGAAAGAGCTGTCGCTTAAGGAACTGGTATCGTATCCGTGGATCAGTCTGACTGCGGAGACGATCACGCGCCGTTTTTTAAATGAATATTTTGAAAAGAACGGTCTGACATTTGCACCGGATATGGAGCTTGCAACGACAGATATGATTCTGCCTGCGGTAAGGCATAATCTGGGACTGGGTTTTATCCCGGCGGAATTTGCGGATTCGGAACTGAAGTCCGGACAGGTATTTGAGATAAAGGTAAAGGAAAAATTACCGGAGCGGAATATCATATTAATATATGATGCAGAATATCCGCAGAGTATTGCGGCAAAGGAATTCCAGAAATTTCTGAAGGAGAGGGAAAAATAATAAAATAACCACAGAACCCGCCGTTGGCAAGTTCTGTAGATTAAACAATAAAGAAAACCCGGCAGCTTACACAAATTCGGATGATCATAACAATATGACAAAGATAAAGGTATCGAATTGGAGTAAAATATGAGTAAGCTTCCGGGTTTTATGCTATTAAATAAACAAACTAATTAACAGGAATTCTTATTTATGCCATTCCCAGTTACGGATTTCTTCCAGATCCTGTCCGTATTCGGCAATGTACTGTTTGTGCTCAACCAGCTTGTCGTTCATCTTCTGGATCAGGAATGATCCCTTGTTGCCAAGCTGTGGCAGGTGCATGATCGCATCTTTTACCAAGTTGAAACGGTCGATCTGGTTCTGTACACGCATATCGAATGGTGTAGTGATCGTTCCTTCTTCCTGATATCCATGAACAGAAATGTTGTGGTTGTTACGTTCGTATGTAAGTTCATGGATCAGCGTCGGATATCCGTGGAATGCGAAGATGATCGGTTTATCTTTTGTAAAGATTGCATCATATTCTGCATCACTTAATCCATGAGGATGTTTGTGATCGGATTCCATCTTGAACAGGTCGACAACGTTAACAACACGGATCTTAAGTTCTGGCATTTCGTCACGAAGAATCGTAACAGCAGCCATTGTTTCCAGTGTAGGTGTGTCACCGCAGCAAGCCATAACAACATCCGGTTCTTCACCACAGTCGTTACTTGCCCACTCCCAGATACCGATACCCTGTGTACAGTGCTTAACAGCCTGTTCCATAGATAACCACTGACAGCTTGGGTGCTTAGAAGCTACGATCGCATTGACATAGTTCTTGCTCTTGATACAGTGATCGAAGCAAGAGAGTAAGCAGTTTGTATCCGGTGGGAGATACATGCGGACAACATCTGCTTTTTTATTAGCAATGTGATCCAGGAATCCTGGGTCCTGATGTGTAAATCCGTTGTGATCCTGCTGCCATACATTGGATGTCAGGATGAAGTTCAGAGAAGCAATCGGCTGTCTCCATGAAAGCTGGTTACATACTTTTAACCATTTTGCATGCTGCGCTGCCATGGAGTCAACGATACGGATGAATGCTTCGTAACTTGCAAAGAATCCATGACGTCCTGTTAACAGATAACCTTCCAGCCATCCTTCACACATATGCTCACTTAACATACCGTCCATGATACGTCCGTTTCTTGCAAGACAGTCATCTGTGTCAAGGAGACCTGCGTTCCAGTCACGGTTCTGTGTCTCGAATACTTTGTATAAACGGTTAGACATACTTTCGTCTGGTCCGAAGATACGGAAGTTCTTGTTCTCTTCGTTCAGTTCGAAGATATCACGGATGTATCCGCCAAGTTCGATCATATCCTGTGCTTTTGTCTTACCAGGTTCAACCTCGATTCCATAAGAACGGAAATCAGGAAGTCTTAAGTCTTTTAATAATAATCCGCCATTTGCATGTGGGTTTGCGCCAAGACGTTTGTCTCCCTTAGGTGCAAGTTCTGCAAGTTCAGGGATCAGACGTCCGTTTTCATCGAAGAGTTCTTCCGGATGATAGCTTTCCAGCCACTCTTTTAACAGTTCCAGATGTTCCGGACTTTCCATGGTAAGTGGTACCTGATGCGCACGGAAAGATCCTTCAATCTGCTGTCCGTCTACAACCTTTGGTCCTGTCCATCCCTTTGG
>JBNMJT010000140.1:0-5045 GCA_050873945.1 Dorea sp. | reverse complement strand
GATACAATATGGCTAAAAAAGCAGGAAAAATATACGTTGTGGGACATAAGAATCCCGATACGGATTCCATCTGTTCAGCAATTGCCTATGCGAATTTAAAGAGAGAAATAACCGGTAATGACTATGTAGCCAAAAGAGCCGGTCAGATAAATGAAGAGACACATTATGTATTACAGAAGTTTGGAGTAAAAACACCAACGCTTCTTGAAAATGTAAAATTACAGGTAAAGGATATGGACATCCACCAGATCGATGGTGTCGGTCCGAATGTATCTCTGAAAGATACATGGACAAAGATGAAGGAAAATAATATCAAGACGCTTCCTATATTAAGAGATGAAGAACTTCTTGGTGTAATTTCAACCGGAGATATCGCGACATCTTATATGGATGTATACGATAACATGATCCTTTCCAAGGCCAGAACACAGTACCGTAATATCATGAACACACTGGACGGAGAGATGATAACCGGTAATGAACATGGGTATTTCACCAAAGGAAAAGTAGCAATCGGTGCGTCCAGTCCGGATCTGATGCAGGAATTTATTGAAAAAGATGACCTGGTAATTCTTGGAAACCGTGTAGAGTCGCAGATGTGTGCTCTGGATATTGATGTAAGCTGTATGGTCGTCTGCCAGAATGCAGAAGTTTCAGAAGAAGTGATTAAACGTGCGGATGAACAGAGTACGGTGATCATCAGTACACCACATGATACATTTACCGCGGCCAGACTGATCAACCAGAGTGTTCCGGTGAAGCGCTTTATGGCGAAGACACCGCTGACCTCTTTCCATATGAGTGATTATGTGGAAGATATCAAGGAAGTGATGGCGAAGAAGAAATACCGTGATTTCCCGATCGTTGACAGACATGGAAAATTTAAAGGATTTGTATCCAGACGTCGCTTCCTGAATGTAAGTAAGAAGAAAGTCATCCTGGTAGATCATAATGAGAAGAATCAGGCAGTAGACGGTATCGAAGAGGCTGAGATCGTGGAGATCATCGATCATCACAGACTGGGAAATATCGAGACGATGGGACCGGTATTTTTCCGTAACCAGCCGGTAGGATGTACCGCAACAATCGTATATCAGATGTATAAAGAAAATGATGTGGAGATCACACCGACGATCGCAGGACTTCTGTGTTCGGCAATCATTTCTGATACACTGTTGTTCCGTTCACCGACCTGTACACCACTGGATGAAAAGGTTGCAAAGAAACTCGCGAAGATTGCAGGTATCAAACTGGAAGAACAGGCACAGGCAATGTTCAAGGCGGGAAGCAGTCTTGCGGGAAAGACAGCAGAAGATATCTGCTTCCAGGATTTCAAACAGTTTACCGTGAATGACATGGTATTTGGCGTAGGACAGCTGAATTCCATGAGCAAAGAAGAACTGCAGGAAGTCAAAGAGATGCTGACACCATACCTTCCGGAAGTGCTGGAGAAGAATGGAGTACAGATGGTATTCTTTATGCTGACGGATATTCTGGATGAATCGACAGAACTATTGTGCTGCGGCGCAAAAGCGAAAGAGTATATCATTGATACATTTGATCTGAAAGAAGACAGCGAGAAGATGATCTTAAAGGGAGTTGTATCCAGAAAGAAACAGCTGATACCGACCCTGGTAAGTGAATTACAGCAGTAGAAAAAAGCGGGGGAAAAGACATGGCAAAGCAGATCTGGAAACCGGGAAATATGCTGTATCCACTCCCGGCCGTGATGGTAAGTACCGCAGACAAATCCGGTAAATCCAACATCATAACGGTTGCGTGGACCGGAACGGTATGTACGAATCCGGCGATGCTGTATATATCCGTAAGACCGGAGCGGTATTCGTACGATCTTCTGAAAGACAGCGGAGAGTTCGTAGTAAATCTGACAACTGAGAAGTTAAAAAAAGCAACAGACTGGTGCGGAGTACGCTCCGGCCGTGATGTTGATAAATGGAAAGAGATGCATCTGACAGCCGGCAAAGCATCGAAGCTTGATTATGCACCGATCATAGAAGAATGCCCGGTGAACATTGAGTGTAAAGTAACCGAGATCAAAGAACTCGGCTCACATCATATGTTTCTGGCAAAAGTAGAGGCTGTTCAGGTAGGAGAAGAATATCTGGATGAAAAGGGAAGATTACAGCTTGGAAAAGCCGGACTTCTGGCATATTCCCACGGAGAATATCTGACACTGGGAGATTCCCTTGGAACATTTGGATGGAGCGTCAGAAAAGCTCCTGCCCCGGGAAAAGGTTCCGTATCGAAAAAGAATAAAAAGAATGCAGGAAAGAAGCCTGTATCGAAAAAGAATAAGAAGAGTACGGGAAAGAAAACAGCATCGGGAAAACGTAAGAAATAAATATAGAATAAATGTAAGATAAAGCAAGGCGTCAGGATTCTGGCGCCTTTTGTATCGCAAAGTATGCAAGAGGAAAATGTCAATGGCAGCTTTTTCGTATTGCAGCAAGGTCAGAAAAAGAACCCGGGTATGGAATCCCCTGCCCCTGCATATAGTAAAATGAAATAATGCTATGCGGGTGTGACATGAAATCAAATATCGATTGCAAATCAGATATAACATACAAACGACGGACCAGGATGAAAACGGCGGGAATTTTGCTGATTTATATATTAGGCATCTATTTTCTTCTGACAAAGATGGTGCAGTTGGAAGATGAGACTGCTGGAGAAACGAAAAGCACTCGTAAGGAACTGTCAGAGACTGCCCATTCAAGTAATGAAAAGGCCGTTCAGTATGTCGCATCGAATATGATAAAAGAGGCCCCTAAGATTGCAATCACATTTGACGACGGACCAAGCCCGGCATGGACACCAAAACTTCTGGATGGATTAAAAGAGCGGAATGTAAAAGCAACATTTTTCCTGATCGGGGAAAATGCAGAAAATACGCCGGAACTTGTAAAGAGAGAATCGGAAGAAGGGCATCTGGTCGGCAATCATACGTATCACCATGTAGAAATCACACGTGTACCGGATGAGACGGCAAAAGAAGAAATTCTGATGACGAATGAAGCGATTACCGGGATCACAGGAGAAGAAGTCTCTTATATGAGACCACCGTTCGGAGCATGGCAGAAGAAGCTGGAGTGGGAACTGGATGTTATGCCTGTGATGTGGACGATAGATCCTCTGGACTGGACAACGAATAATGAAGATGAAATTGTCAATAAAGTAGTGACGCAGGCAAAGGAAAATGATATCATTTTATTGCACGACTGTTACGAATCCAGTGTGAATGCGGCACTTCGTATTGTAGATATCCTGCAGAAAGAAGGATTTGAATTCGTGACGGTTGATGAACTCATTATGAATTAGATTCAAAATGCAGAATTTATGAATCGGATCTGATGAATGAAAATTTACATAGATAAATGGAGATGAAAGAATGGATTTATTTGATTATATGCGGGAGCAGAACATGGAAAAAGAAGCACCGCTTGCATCCAGACTGCGCCCGACCACATTAGAGGAAGTAGTCGGACAGCAGCACATTATCGGAAAGGACAAATTACTTTACAGGGCAATCAAGGCGGACAAATTAAGTTCAGTTATTTTCTATGGTCCTCCGGGAACAGGAAAGACCACACTTGCCAAAGTCATTGCCAATACGACCAGTGCGGAATTTACCCAGATCAACGCAACGACTGCGGGTAAAAAAGACATGGAAGAAGTGATAAACAAGGCAAAAGAGATGCAGGGAATGTATCGGAAGAAGACGATTCTGTTCGTGGATGAGATTCACAGATTCAATAAAGGACAGCAGGATTATCTGCTGCCATTTGTAGAAGACGGTACGATCATCCTGATCGGCGCAACGACAGAGAATCCGTATTTTGAAGTGAACGGGGCGCTGCTTTCCAGATCGAGCATCTTTGAATTACAGCCGCTTGCCAAAGAAGATATCAAGACACTGATCACAAGGGCAGTCTATGATACGGTAAAAGGTATGGGAAGTTATCAGGCAGTGATCGATGAAGATGCACTGGAATTTCTTGCAGACATTTCCGGAGGAGATGCCAGAAGTGCGTTGAATGCAGTTGAACTCGGAATCCTGACGACAGAACGAAGTGCAGATGGAAAGATTCACATAACACTGGATGTTGCATCCGAATGCATTCAAAAACGTGTAGTCAAATACGATAAGACCGGGGATAATCATTATGATACGATCTCTGCATTTATCAAAAGTATGCGTGGCTCTGACCCGGATGCGGCAGTGTATTATCTTGCAAAAATGCTGTACGCGGGAGAAGATATTAAGTTCATAGCCAGACGTATCATGATCTGCGCATCGGAAGATGTAGGAAATGCAGATCCGATGGCACTTACGGTTGCCGTATCTGCTTCCCAGGCAGTCGAACGAATCGGTATGCCGGAAGCACAGATCATCCTTTCCCAGGCAGTCACGTATGTAGCAACCGCACCAAAGAGTAATGCCGCATGCAATGCAATCTTTGATGCAATGGCAAGCGTGAAACGCACAAAGACAACGGTCCCGTCACACTTGCAGGACGCCCACTATAAAGGAGCCCAGAAACTGGGACACGGCATCGGATATAAATATGCGCACGATTACCCGCACCATTATGTAGAACAGCAGTATCTCCCGGACGAGATCGTCGGAGAAAAATTCTATGTGCCGAGTGAGAACGGGCATGAGAAGGAGATTAAAGAGTGGATGAGGTATATCCGGGAAAATCAGTGAGTTGCTATTTAATCGATTAACGGAGTTGGCCTCTCGGTCCTTGAAGAACACAGTAGATAGTCGTGACTGGCTGCGGAAGTTAATCAATTTAATAGAGGAGGCGGTAACAGAGTGAAATCCACCACTGTACAGAAACTAGCGATAAGTATTGTAAATCTACTGCTTTTTCAAACTTTTCACGGGTATTTTTTTTAACCTTTACGTATAATCGGAAAGTTATAATATAAGCCTTGATTTTCCGGTGATTCTATACACTCCCGGTATCACAAAGGTTACGGTTCCACTATTGAATCATTACAGCATACGATACCCACGG
>JBNMJT010000139.1:0-5399 GCA_050873945.1 Dorea sp. | reverse complement strand
GTACGGTTCACAATATCCACCTGGAATTCCGCTTCCATATGCTGCAGCCTCTTTGTGAGCGACGGCTGCGTCATATACAGGAGATTTGCCACCTTCGTCATATTCGGATTCTTATATAATTCGTGTAAAATTTCCCAATCAGAGTCTTTCACTTTTGTCTTCCCCTTTTCCTTCGTCATATTTTCTGTCATATTTATTTTCTATTTTAGCAAAGCTTTTTTGAAGGCACAAGAGAAAGCGGAACAACATTTTCTTCTTGTCCCGCCTTTCTCACTTTATTCTTTCGAAAATATATTCAACTCTGTCTGGTAATCAGATCCTGTTCACAGGTATGCTTCTTATTTTTCTGCTTTTAATTTCTGAATAGTTTCGATTACATAATCTGCGAATTCTTCTGTGCTTGCATCTTCTGTAAATGTTGTGAGTACCACTTTTCTTTCAGATACGGTACAGATGTCCATTGCTTTTTCAAGCAGCACGTTTCTGTCTGCGTATCCGATGTGGATCAGCATCTGTCCCATCGCACGGATCAGACTGCTCGGATCTGCATATTCACCTCTTCCGTGGCTCATCAGATATGGAGCTGTTCCATGGATAGCTTCGAACAATGCATAGTGGTTACCAATGTTAGAAGAAGATGCTGTTCCAAGTCCTCCCTGATGCTCTGCTGCTACGTCTGTTACGATATCTCCGTACAGGTTCGGAAGTACAACTACTTCGATACCTTTATTGAATTCCGGATCCAACATCTTTGCACACATTGCATCAACAAGTCTTTCCTGGATCTCGATCTCAGGATACTCTTCTCCTACTTTGCGGACTGCTTTGATGAAGTTACCATCTGCAAGTTTTACGATATTTGCTTTTGTAACGATCGTGACATTCTTCTTTCCATTCTTTCTGGCAAATTCAAATGCAGCTCTTGCGATTCTTTCGCTTCCCTGCTTTGTCTGTACCTTAAAGTCTACTGCCAGATCGTCATTTACCTGGATACCTTTGTTGCCCCAGATATATTCTCCCTCGATGTTCTCACGGAAGAATGTCCAGTCGATGTTCTTATCCGGAATCTTGATCGGACGTACGGCTGCAAAAAGTTCCAGTGATCTTCTAAGCAGACTGTTGGCACTTACCAGGTTCGGGAGTCCGTCGCCGGCTCTTGGTGTTACCATAGGCCCTTTGACCAGTACGTCACATTTTTTAATCTCTTCTAATACTTCTGCCGGAAGGCTTTCCAGTTTTGCCACACGGTTTTCGATTGTCATTCCTTCGATCTCACGAAGTTCGATCTTACCTGATGCGATCTCATCTGCAGCGAGTTCTTTTAAAATACGTACTGCCTGCTTCATGATGATAGGTCCGATTCCGTCTCCAGGAAGGATACCTACGATGATCTTTTCTTTTTTCGAAAAATCTACCGGTTCCTCTCCCTGTTTCATTCTTTCGATTCTCTCATATTCACCTTTGATCAGTTCCCCAAATGCTTCCTG
Source organism: Dorea sp. (assembly GCA_050873945.1). Taxonomy (GTDB): domain Bacteria; phylum Bacillota; class Clostridia; order Lachnospirales; family Lachnospiraceae; genus Dorea_A. Next base: position 3,912 of record JBNMJT010000139.1, on the reverse strand, counting down.
CGCTTTTTTGATATCTTCCATCTTATTTTCCTCCTGTTATAATCTGTTCTTTTTGACACACTCTTTATTTTCTTGATGCTTACTGTTTGTCCTGAAGCTGTTCCTGCTCTTTTAACTGTTTTTTAAGATAAGACAGCTGTCCGCCGCTTAACACAACTTCAATCTCATTATCTGTAAGATCCAATGTTACGTAAAATTCAAATCCCTTTGTTTTATCTTTTACCTTGATTCTTCTTGTCGGAATCTGGTCCAGAAGATTCTCGATCTCGATGTAGTCTTCCAGTTCGATGTGCTCATATACGGATGGATCTTCGAACAGCATCGGAATGATTCCGTGGTTGACAAGATTTCCTTTGTGGATTCTCGCAATGCTCTTGGCAATCACTGCTTTGACTCCGAGGTACATCGGATTGATCGCCGCATGTTCACGGGAAGATCCCTGTCCATAGTTCTCACCGCCGATGATGACACTTCTCTTCATCTCTTTTGCACGTGCCGCAAAGTCCGGTGCATAACGGTGATAGCAGTACTTGGACATCAGCGGGATGTTCGATCTCATACTTGAGAATTCTGCACTTGCCGGAGTGATATCATCTGTGGAGACGTTATCAAGAGTCTTTAAGCTGACCGGTACACACAGATCCTGCTGTGGTGCCTCCGGAATTGGAAGGAATTTGATATTTGGTCCTTTGATCAGCTCTACCTTCTTCGCTTCCTCTAATGGCAGAGGTTTGATGATCATAGAGTCATCGATCAGATATTCTTCCGGCTCTGTGATCTTTGCAAGTTCTTTTACCTCGTCTCCCATGACTTCTTCTGCGGTTGCAAATGTTCCCATGATCGCAGTTGCTGCTGCACTTTCCGGACTTACCAGATAGATGTCTGCAGTAGGGTTTCCTGCACGACCCTTGAAGTTACGGTTCGATGTTCTGACCGCAACACCATTGGTTGCCGGTGTCTGTCCGATCGCGCAGCATGGTCCGCATGAGATTTCAAGCATTCTGACACCTGCCTGTAACAGGATATCTACATATCCGTCTCTTACCAGCTCTCTGTATGTCTGTTTTGATGCTACTGCACATGTACAGCTTACATCTTCATTTACATGACGTCCTTTGAATACCATTGCAGCTTTTGCCACGTCTGCATAACTTGCATTGGTACAGCTTCCGATGAATACCTGCTGTACTTTTCTCTTCTCCACGTCCTTGATCGGCATAACATTGTCCGGCTGGTGTGGACAGGAGATCATTGGTTCCAGTTCACTTAAATTGATCTCGATGCAGTCATCGTATTCCGCATCTTCATCCGGAAGAAGTTCTACATATGCATCTTCTCTTCCCTGGGCTTTCAGGAACTTATGTACCTGCTCATCTGCCGGGAAGATCGATGTGGTAGCTCCCATCTCTGCTCCCATGTTGGAAATGGTTGCTCTTGCCGGTACTTCCAGTTTTGCAACACCCGGTCCGACGTATTCATAGACATTACCAAGTCCGCCTTTGATCGTTACTCTTCTTAACATTTCCAGAATGATCTCTTTGGTATTGCATCCCGGTTTTAATTCGCCTGTCAGATTTACCTTTACGACTCTTGGCATCTTCAGTCTCATCGGTACTCCGGTCATGGCTGTTGCCACGTCCATTCCGCCGACTCCGATACAGAGCATTCCGATCGATCCTCCGTGAGGTGTATGACTGTCACCACCCATGCTGATCTTTCCCGGTGCTCCGAATCTTGATACATGTACGGTATGGCAGATTCCATTACCCGGTCTGGATACATGTACACCGAATTTCTTTGCTGCTGACTGCAGATAGATGTGATCGTCCGGTGTCATGTTGTTGACATACAATAAGTTGTGATCCAGATAACTTACACTGCATTCTGTGCGGATCCGGTCAAGTCCGATCGCTTCAAATGCCAGATACGTCATAACAGCGTTGATGTCATGCGTCAGTGTCTGGTCTACTTTGATGAACACCTCTTCCCCCGGCACCATACTGCCTTTTACATAGTGCGATTCAATAATTTTACGCGTCAATGATTTTCCCATGTTCGACAACCTCCTGAATGTGTCTTTTCTTATTTCCTGCCCTTATTATAAAATGCACCATCCCGCCGCGTAAAATTGCTTAAAATAATGAGCTCATTCCTTTTTGGAATGAGCCCGTCTTTTATTTATCCCTGAAAATAACTCTTGGCAGAATTTTTCCTGTCTTAAGCATCTCATCGATCGTTTCATTCTGCGCTTTGATCTTACGTTCGGATTTCTTTATAACAGCTTCTACTTCTTCCGGACGGATCACACAGACACCATTTTCATCTCCTACGATCAGGTCTCCCGGATGGATCTTCACACCGGCGCATGTGATCGTAACATTCAGTTCTCCTTCTGCGGATTTCTTACAACTCTGTGGAATCACTGCTTTCGCATAGATTGGGACTCCCGCTTCCCTACAGCCTTCAATATCGCGGAAGGCTCCATCGATCACAACTCCTTCCACGCCCTGAAGCTTTGCGCAGATGCTTCTGTGGTCGCCCCAGTAAGAATGATTGCATTCCCCTTTCCCGGCAATCACCATAACATCACCTTCCTGCACTTCCAGAAGGGCATCCGGTATGATCCCGCTCACTCCATATGGCGCATCGATGGTATAGGCAGATCCGACGATCTTCCTGCCTGCCGCCAGCGGTTTTACCTGATAATCCATGACTCTTGGTTCTTCCATCCCGTCACATAATTCCGGTACCGAAAAGTCCCGGAGCTTTTCTACCATTTCTTTTGTTGTCATATGCATCCTCTTTTCTTTTTTATTTTTAACACTGCTGTCTTACTGTCTGTGTTTTATTTTTATGGTCTTTATTCTTTCTCACCATCTGTTTCTCATCCTATCATACAATAAGCCATCCCTCTTTGTGTAATTCACAAAAGGAATGGCTTTATAACTTTTTGTTATTTTTCTGTTATTTTTCTGCAGATTTATTCACAAATCCGATCTTATTAAGCGACCAGTAGCGGAAACCTGCTTTTGCCAGAATCGCTTCTTTCTTTACATACGTGTTATCCCAGTATCTGGAATCGAGACTGTTATTCCGGTTATCACCCATTACAAAATAACTGTCTTCCGGAACTTCGTAAGGTCCGAAGCTTCCTGTCATCTCTTCCGGGCAGAAGCTTACCGCCTGTGTCTGTTCTTTTCCATCAATGTAAACCTTACCGTCTTTCACAGTGACGGTCTCTCCCGGCAGCCCGATCACACGCTTGATAAAGATCTTAGACGGATCATCCGGATATTTGAAGATTACTATATCATATCTTTCCGGATCATCCTTTATATATGCCAGACGGTTTCCCAGTACACGGTCACCCTTCATGATTGTATCCTGCATGGATTCCGACGGGATCACTGCATTGATGTACACCAGCTTGTTCATCGCAAATACAACGCAGAATATGATCAGAAATGTCTTCAGATAATCCCATACCGCAGCCATGCCGGTCAGTTCTTCTTTTTCTTCTTTCCTTTTCTTATTCTTACTCAGCTCTTTGTCATTATCTTTGTCTTTCACTTAGATGTCCCCTTTATCACTTATTATCTGCCCGCCTTCTCCGGTTATTCCATGAACCGGCCAGTTCCTGATCCACCTCATTCGCATTTTCTTCCGGCTCACGAAGAAGCGACAACGATAACACTTCATCAATCCGTCCGAGGATCGCACGCTTGGTTGCATCATTGGTATCTGCCTTGAGTACATCATAAACAACGGTAATACCGGAAGATGTGTTCATGTCATTGCCAAGGCTCTCTGCGAATTTCTTCTCATATTCTGTGTATACCGCCTGATCCACATCTCCCTCTTTGCCAAGCGACTGAATCTTTTTGATCAGCTTATCGTAAGTCTTTGCTACAT
>JBNMJT010000138.1:0-5445 GCA_050873945.1 Dorea sp. | reverse complement strand
TGCCCGATCATGGATGCAAGACGCGGGCAGGTGTATGCAGGTATCTATGCATTTGACGACCAGAAACTCCAGATACTGGAAGACCAGATGGCGGTTCCGATAGAAGAACTGGGAGAAAAGCTGAAGAAATATTTAAACGAAGGAAGAAAAGTAACCTTCCTCGGTGACGGGGTTCCTGTGCATAAGACAAAGATCACAGAAGATATCCTGCCGGGAGAAGCAGTTACATTTGCGCCGGCGAATATGAACCGGCAGAGAGCTGCATCCTTAGGAACACTGGGAATGCAGTATTATAGAGAAGGAAAGATTGAAACTGCAATGGAGCATCAACCGGATTATCTCCGCGTGTCTCAGGCAGAAAGAGAACGGAAGGAGAGAATGGGAAATGTATAGATTTCAGTGTGATTATACCGAAGGAGCACATCCGGCGATTATGCAGAGGATGATGGAGACCAATATGGAGCAGACCAACGGATATGGACTGGATCCATACTGCGACAGTGCAAGACAGAAGATCAAGGATCTGTGTGAGTGTCAGGATGCAGATGTACATTTCCTGGTAGGCGGGACACAGACCAACACAACAGTGATCAGTGCCGCACTCCGTCCTTATCAGGGAGCAGTTGCAGCAGTAAGCGGACATATTAATGTACACGAGACCGGAGCGATCGAAGCGACCGGTCACAAAGTGCTGCCGCTTCCAAGTGAAGACGGCAAGATCAGTGCTGCGCAGGTAGATGAGATGTGTCATGCACACTTTACAGACGGAAGTCAGGAACATATGGTGCAGCCGGGGATGGTATATATTTCCCATCCAACAGAGAATGGAACACTGTATACAAAGAAAGAATTAATGGATCTGTATGAAGTGTGCCGGAAATATGATATGTTATTGTTCCTTGACGGAGCACGTCTTGGCTATGGACTGATGGCGGAGACGAATGATATTACACTTGCAGACCTTGCGAAATATACAGATGTATTCTATATCGGTGGAACCAAGGTTGGTGCGTTGTTTGGCGAAGCTGTTGTAATCACAAATGAGGCATTGAAAAAGGATTTTCGCTATATGATCAAGCAGAATGGCGGAATGCTGGCAAAAGGACGCCTTCTCGGCATCCAGTTCGATACACTGTTTACGAACGATCTTTATTTTGAAATTTCGGCACATGCAGATGAACTGGCAATGAAGCTTAAGAAGACATTTCAGACAAAGGGATATGGCCTGCGTTACGATTCCTATACGAATCAGCAGTTCCCAATCCTGCCGGATGAGCATATCGAAAAATTAAAAGAAAAATATGTGTTTGAATTCTGGGAGAAAGTATCGGATACAGAAAGTGCAGTCAGATTCTGCACAAGCTGGGCGACAAAGCCGGAAGTGGTAGACGAACTGATCAGGGATATCGAGGCATGTTAAAGAACCAGATGCAAAAGGATCAGATATTAAAGAGTCAGATAATGGGAAATCAGATGGAAACAGGCAAAATGACTGGAATACGTAAGGCAGAATTAGCGGATCTATCGGAGATTGCTGCGTTAGAAAAGGAAATATTTTCCGATGCATGGAGTCTGAAAAGTCTGGAAGAGACATGGAATCAGAAGAATGCTGCGATATTTGTGGCAAAGACAGAAGGAAAAACCGCAGGCTATCTCATTTTCTATTATGTATTAGATGAAGGAGAGATCGCCAGGATTGCGACTGCTCCTTCTGTGCGCAGACAAGGGGCTGCCGGTCAGATGTTCCGGAAGCTTCTGGTATTCTGTCAGGAACAGAAGATAACAAGAATCATGCTGGAAGTAAGAGAAAGTAACGAAGCTGCCAGAAGATTTTATGAGAAATGCGGATTTACAGAAGATGGGATCCGCAGAAATTACTATGAAAATCCAAAAGAAAATGCAGTTTTGATGTCAAAAAATCTGTAGGAAACAATGGTAATTCTTACAGCACTTTCCACTGGTCAGCAGACAGATGGAAAGCTATAATATAGGCGTAACCGAGAGATCAACAGACTGAGAATAATGAAACGAGAACAATGTAACAGGAGAAAAGCACCGGGAAAACCGGTGACAGGATTACAGGAGGAACGGTATGCGCCAGTTTGAAGAACAGACAAGAAAAGTAAAAGAAGTTACCAGTATCGTATGTAATAAATGTGGCAGAGTGATCCCGGTGGTAGAAGGGGTTCCCCAGGAAGATGTCCTGACAGTGGACAAGCGGTGGGGATATTTTTCCGAAAAAGATAACCGGACAGATCATTTTGACCTTTGCGAAGCCTGTTATGACGAACTGACAGGAAGCTTTAAGATTAAACTGGAAGAAGAATAGAGGAAAATTATGTTAGATGTATGTTTGTTAGGAACCGGAGGGATGATGCCATTGCCATACAGATGGCTGACATCCCTGATGGTGCGTTACAATGGAAGCAGTCTTTTGATCGACTGCGGAGAGGGAACACAGATCGCGATAAAAGAAAAGGGCTGGAGTTTTAAACCGATAGACGTGATCTGTTTTACGCATTATCACGGAGATCATATCAGCGGACTTCCGGGACTGCTTCTTACTATGGGAAATGCAGACCGTACCAAGCCGCTTACATTAATCGGACCAAAAGGACTGGAGCGTGTAGTAAATGCCCTGCGTGTGATCGCACCGGAGCTTCCGTTCCAGATTAAATATATGGAAATCACGGAAGCCGAGCAGACATTTGAATTGAATGGCTACCGGCTGAAGGCATTTCGTGTGAATCACAACGTGACCTGCTATGGTTATACAATGGAGATCGACCGTGCGGGAAAATTCGATGTGGAAAGAGCGAAGGCATCGAATATCCCACAGGAATACTGGGGACTTTTGCAAAAGGGTGAAACGATAGAGACAAAGAGACACGTGTACACGCCGGATATGGTGCTTGGACCTGCAAGAAAAGGAATCAAGCTTACGTATACTACAGATACCAGACCGACGGAATCTATTAAACAGAATGCAAAGCATTCCGATCTCTTTATCTGTGAAGGAATGTATGGCGAAAAGGATAAGCAGAAAAAAGCAAAAGAATATAAGCATATGACATTTTATGAGGCAGCCCAGCTTGCAAAAGAAGCAGAAGTAAAAGAAATGTGGCTGACACATTATAGCCCGTCACTGACAAAACCAGAGGAATATATGGATGACGTTAAGGCAATATTCCCGAATTCTGTCGCAGCGAAGGATAAACGCTCGGTAGAACTGGTATTTGAAGATTAGGAGGGAAAATATGAGCGAGACAAAAGATGTATTAATACTGGCGATCGAGAGCTCCTGTGATGAGACAGCAGCGGCAGTGGTAAAGAATGGAAGAGAAGTACTGTCCAATGTCATTTCTTCACAGATTGCCCTGCATACACTGTATGGAGGTGTTGTGCCGGAGATCGCATCCAGAAAACATATAGAAAAGATTAATCAGGTGATTGAGGAAGCTCTGAAAGAGGCCGAGGTAACACTGGATGACATTGATGCAATTGGTGTAACCTACGGACCGGGACTGGTAGGCGCACTTCTGGTAGGTGTGGCAGAGGCAAAGGCAATCGCATATGCAGCAGGTAAACCACTGGTCGGAGTGCATCATATTGAAGGGCATATTGCGGCCAATTTTATCGAACACAAAGAATTAGAACCGCCATTTTTCTCACTGGTAGTATCCGGAGGACATACACATCTGGTACGTGTGAAAGATTATGGCAAATTTGACATCATCGGAAGAACCCGAGATGATGCGGCAGGGGAAGCATTTGACAAAGTGGCCCGTGCAATCGGACTTGGCTATCCGGGCGGACCGAAGATTGACAAGGTGGCAAAAGAAGGAAATCCGGATGCCATCGCATTTCCACGTGCAAATGTAGAAGATGCACCGTATGACTTCAGTTTCAGTGGATTGAAATCTGCCGTTCTGAATTATATCAACGGATGTAAGATGAAAGGTGAAGAATACAATCAGGCAGATATCGCAGCTTCTTTCCAGAAAGCAGTGACGGATGTGCTGGTTGCAAAAGCCATGCATGCAGTGGAAGAATATAAAGTGGACAAATTCGCTATTGCAGGCGGGGTGGCATCGAACAGTGCTCTTCGTGCGGCAATGAAAGAAGCATGTGAAGAACGAGGCGTGAAATTCTATTATCCGTCTCCGATTTTCTGTACCGATAATGCTGCAATGATCGGAGTGGCGGCTTATTATGAATATATGAATGGGACAAGAAGCGGATGGGATCTGAATGCAGTTCCGAATCTGAAGCTTGGCGAGCGTTAATTAAGAAAAATCAAGGCAAAATTAAGGCGGGAAAAAGCAAATGAAGAAGAGATGCGTGGCAATCGTACTTTCGGCAGGACAGGGAAAAAGAATGGGAACATCTATCCAGAAGCAGTATATCGAACTGTGTGGAAAACCCATCATCTGTTACTGCCTGGAAGCATTTGAAAAGTCAGAAATTATTGACGATGTGATCATGGTGGCCGGAGCCGGACAGGAAGATTACGTGACGGAAGAGATTGTAAATAAATATCATTTTGGAAAAGTACGTGCAGTAGTATCAGGCGGTAAAGAACGCTACGATTCTGTCTGGAATGGATTAAAGGCTGTCCGTGACGGTATGGCGGGAGAAGAAGCGAAAGAAGGCTATGTCTATATTCATGACGGCGCCAGACCGTTCGTAGACGAAGAGATTATAGAGAGGGCTTATACATGTGTGGAAGAAAACCGTGCATGTGTTGCCGGCATGCCAAGCAAAGATACGGTAAAGATTGTAGATGAAAATCAGTTTGCAATTACTACACCTGCGCGCAAATACGTATGGATTGTTCAGACCCCTCAGGTATTCGAGACAGCCCTGATTACACAGGCATATGAGAAGCTGATGCAGCATGACAGGGAAAATGTAACCGATGATGCTATGGTAGTAGAACAGGAAATGCAGATACCTGTAAAATTATTCGAAGGCTCTTATTGTAATATTAAGATTACGACGCCGGAAGATCTGGAGACTGCAAAAGGGTTTATTGAGCATATATAATTATAGGGTAAAAGAGACGTTGTATTTTAATTATAGAGGTGTTTTATTCTATAGAAATGTACACAGAGACGCAGACGGAGAAAATCCTGGCCGGAGTCCGTAAACAAAGTAATCGTGAATTGACTGGCAGCCGGAAGAAGCTGCCAGTGGCAGTCTTTATATAAGTGTATTTATAGGTGGAAAATACAGGAAAATAAGGAAAATACAAAAAAATAAAAAAAGTGTGAAAAAGGTGGTGACGACAGCGAAAAGCTATGATAGAATACATCTTGTCGCTGAGGTGATACGGAAGCGGCAGACAAGTAAATAGATGGAGAGGTATCGAAGTGGTCATAACGAGGCGGTCTTGAAAACCGTTTGTCCGAGAGGGCGCGTGGGTTCGAATCCCACCCTCTCCGC
>JBNMJT010000137.1:0-5599 GCA_050873945.1 Dorea sp. | reverse complement strand
ATTGACAAGGTCGTATTCAAAGACCAGTTACAGAGTATAAAAGAACAGGCGAGAAAGAGCTCTTATGAGGGAATCGAACTGATCCTGGAGAGCCTTGAGAAAGCGAAAGCCAGACTGAAGGCGAATGTTAACTTCGATCTGGTTATGGAGCTTTTGTTCCTGACCATAAAGGAGAACTAATCATATGACGAAGGTAATAGGCGTTAGATTCAGAACCGCCGGAAAGATCTATTTCTTTTCGCCGGGAAAACTGGAGGTAAAGACAGGCGATAAGGTTATCGTTGAGACTGCAAGAGGAGTGGAGTTCGGTTCCGTAGTTACAGGACCAAAGGAAGTGGAAGATGATAAGATCACACAGCCGTTAAAATCCGTGATCCGTCTTGCAACAGACGAAGATAAGAAAAAAGAAGAGAAGAATAAAGAAAAAGAAAAGGAAGCATTCAAGATCTGTCTGGAGAAGATCCATAAGCACGGACTTGAGATGAAGCTGATCGATGCAGAATACACATTTGGTAATAACAAGGTGCTGTTCTATTTTACAGCGGACGGACGAATTGATTTCCGTGAGCTGGTAAAGGATCTGGCAAGTGTGTTCCGTACCAGAATCGAGTTAAGACAGATTGGTGTGCGTGATGAGACGAAGATCCGCGGCGGAATCGGTATCTGCGGCAGACCACTTTGCTGCCACACGTATTTATCCGAGTTCGCACCGGTATCGATCAAGATGGCAAAAGAGCAGAATCTTTCACTGAACCCGACGAAGATCTCAGGGGTCTGCGGCAGACTGATGTGCTGTCTGACGAATGAAGAGGAGACATATGAAGAACTGAACAGTCATCTTCCGGCAAATGGTGACCATGTCACAACACCGGAAGGATTAAGAGGAGATGTCCAGTCTGTCAATGTACTCCGCCAGCTTGTGAAGGTTGTGGTAACACTGGATAATGACGAGAAAGAGATCCGTGAGTATCCGGCGGCAGAACTGAGATTCAAGCCGAGACGTAAGAAGAAAGACGTAAGACTTTCCAAAGAAGAGATGAAGGAACTGAAGGCGTTAGAAGAAAAGAACGGAGCGTCAAAGTTAAATGATGACTAAATTACTTCCGAATGAAAGACTGGATGACCTGCAGATCAAAGGATATGAGATCATCCAGAGTCCGGGACGGTTCTGTTTTGGAATGGATGCAGTGCTTCTGTCCGCATTCGCAAATGTGATAAAGAATGAAAAGGCACTGGATCTCGGAACGGGAACGGGGATTCTTCCGATCCTTCTGGAAGCAAAATATCCGGGACTGCATTATACGGGGCTGGAGATCCAGGAGGAAAGTGCAGATATGGCAAGGCGCAGTGTCAGCCATAACGGACTGGAAGAGAGAATCGACATTGTAACGGGAGATATCAAGGAGGCAGCATCCATATTCGGAGCCGCCTCTTTTGGAGTTATAACGACCAATCCCCCATACATGATCGGAGACCACGGACTGAAGAATCAGAATGAGGCACTGTATATCGCCAGACACGAGGCACTGTGCACGCTGGATGATATATTAAGGGAAAGTGCGAAGATATTGAAGGTCAAAGGAAGATTCTACATGGTCCACAGACCATTCCGCCTTCCGGAGATCATGACGAAGATGTGTGCATATGGAATCGAGCCGAAGCGTATGCGGCTGGTATATCCGCATATAGACAAAGAACCGAACATGGTTCTGATCGAGGGAATGAAAGGCGGCAATCCGCGAATGCAGGTGGAACCGCCGCTAATCGTATATCAGAAGGACGGAAGCTATACGGAAGAGCTGCTTGAAATGTACGGGATGAGTCAGGCATAAGATGGCAGATATCCGGACTGAAGAACGAAAAAATATGCGGACAGGAACGATGCCGGAACGAATGTAAGAATACAAGATGGAGGAGTAGAAGATGGCAGGAACATTGTACTTATGTGCAACACCGATAGGAAATCTGGAAGATATGACTTTCCGGGCGGTGAGGATCTTAAAGGAAGTGGATCTGATCGCAGCAGAAGACACCAGAAACAGTATCAAGCTTCTGAATCATTTCGAGATCAAGACGCCGATGACCAGCTATCATGAATATAATAAGATCGAAAAAGGACATAAGCTTGTAGAACGGCTGCAGAATGGTGAAGATATTGCAGTGATCACAGACGCAGGTATGCCGGGAATCTCCGATCCGGGAGAAGAACTGGTGAAGATGTGTCAGGAAGCCGGGATTACGGTCACGGCAGTTCCGGGAGCATGTGCATGTGTGACTGCACTTACGATATCCGGACTTGGAACGAGGAGATTCGCATTTGAAGCATTTCTTCCAACGGATAAGAAGGAACGGCAGGCCGTTCTGAATGAACTGAAAGACGAGACCAGAACAATGGTCATCTACGAAGCACCACACAGACTGGTCCGCACGTTGAAGACGCTTCAGGAGACACTGGGTAACAGACGGATCAGTATCTGCCGGGAACTGACGAAGAAGCATGAGACGGTATTTGCCACAACGATCGAAGACGCACTGGCATATTATGATGTACAGGAGCCAAAGGGCGAATGCGTCATGGTGATCGAAGGCAAGAGCAGAGAAGAGATCCGGAGTGAAGAAAAAGCCAGATGGGAAGAGATGAGCATCGAAGAGCATATGGAGCTCTATCTCGGACAGGGCATGGATAAGAAATCTGCGATGAAACAGGTGGCAAAAGACAGGGGCGTAGGGAAAAGAGACATCTATCAGGCATTATTATAGACACTTTGACTATATAATACGGGTCCGTTCGTCAACTTGTATAGAAAATGAGAAAAAGATTGTTCAACTTGGGCATTACCCGGGTTGAACTTTTTTTATATACTTTTTATCAGAACGAAACAGGTAACAAAACTGAAATAAAATGATTATAAATCAGGAGGAATTATAACAATGGCAAGTTTATCATTAAAACACATTAACAAAACTTATCCAAACGGATTTGAAGCAGTTAAAGACTTCAACCTTGAGATTGAAGATAAAGAATTCATCATCTTCGTAGGACCATCAGGATGTGGAAAATCTACAACACTTCGTATGGTTGCCGGTCTGGAAGACATTACTTCCGGAGAACTGAAGATCGGAGATAAAGTAGTTAATGACGTAGAGCCAAAAGACAGAGATATCGCAATGGTATTCCAGAACTACGCTCTGTATCCACATATGACAGTATACGATAACATGGCATTCGGTCTGAAGTTAAGAAAAGTACCAAAAGATCAGATCGATAAGATGGTTCGTGAAGCAGCTAAGATCCTTGACCTGGAAGCACTGCTTGACCGTAAACCAAAGGCTCTTTCAGGTGGACAGAGAAAGCGTGTTGCTATGGGACGTGCGATCGTTCGTAATCCTAAGGTATTCCTTATGGACGAGCCTCTTTCAAACCTGGATGCAAAACTTCGTGGACAGATGCGTATCGAGATCTCTAAATTACACCAGAGATTAGGTACAACAATCATCTATGTAACACATGACCAGACAGAAGCTATGACACTGGGAACCAGAATCGTAGTTATGAACGCTGGTATCGTTCAGCAGGTAGATACACCACAGACTCTGTACGATTATCCATGCAACCAGTTCGTAGCTGGATTCATCGGATCACCACAGATGAACTTTGTTGACGCTACATGTAAAGTTGTTGGAGATAAAGTATACTTAGTAGCAGGACCTTCAGAGATCGAACTTCCACCGGCAAAAGCTAAGAAGCTGATCGAAGGCGGATATGCAGGAAAGACAGTTGTTCTCGGAATCCGTCCGGAAGATGTACACGACGAGCAGATGTTCATCGAAGCTTCTCCAAATACAGTAATCGAAGCTAAGATCCGTGTATACGAGATGCTCGGAGCAGAAGTATTCTTATACTTCGATTATGAAGGATCAAGCATGACAGCAAGAGTTGATCCTAGAACAACAGCAAGAACAGGTGATACTGTTAAATTTGCTCTGGATGCTGAGAAGATTCACGTATTCGACAAAGAGACACAGGTTACAATCACAAACTAGTCTGTAATTAAAGATTGGTATAGAATCCACAATTATTGTTGGAAATTAGATGAATATAAGAGGGACCGGGCGTAAGACAGCGTCCGGTCTTTTGCAATTTTTTACGCAGACAATAAAATTTTACTTTGTTAAAGCGTTATTATCTGCTATAATATATTCGTAATGCAGTTCGTTAGCGTGCTAAAATGTATACAAGTATGCAAAAGAACACGAAGAACAGCGTTGCGGATAGGAAATGGAGGACAGCGAGTGTTATCAAATCAGATATTACACAAAACAGCACAGGATATCATGGAGATCACCGGATTTGACTGTGCGATATGGGACATGCAGGGACTTTGTCTGGTAAGGACGAATGAGAATCTGACAGAATATGAGATCCAGATCCAGGATTTCCGTGATGATGAAGAAGAGCCGGATGAGATGCTCCTGGATGAGATGGGAATGTTCCGTATCTATGAAGACAGTGATCCGACTTATATATTGATGCTGAAAGGAAATGCAGACGGCATGGAACTGGCGGGACGCATGGGAGCCAGTCAGCTTCGGAATCTTCTCTATGCATACAAAGAACGGATGGATAAGAACCGTTTTATCCAGAATCTTCTTCTGGATAATCTTCTTCTGGTCGATATCTATAATCAGGCGAAGAAGATGAAGATCCCGGCAGAGTTAAGAAGAGTCGTATTCGTGATCGAACCGAAGAATGAAGGGGATATCCTGGTACAGGAAACCCTGAAAGGTCTGTATGCGACAGGAACGAAGGATTTCGTAACGGCAATTGATGAAAAGCATATAATCCTGGTCAAATCACTGCAGTCTACTGATGGCTATCCGCAGGTAGAACAGATCGCCAAAGAGCTGGTTACAACACTGAACATGGAAGCGATGGTAAGTGTAAGGGCAGCATATGGAACAATCGTAGAAGAATTAAAGGATGTATCCAGATCATATAAGGAAGCAGATATGGCACTGGAAGTCGGCAGAGTATTCTATGTAGAGAAGAAGATTCTTGCATACAATGAACTCGGAATCGGCCGTCTGATCCATCAGCTTCCGGCATCACTCTGCGGAATGTTCCTGAATGAAGTGTTCGAAGATGGCAAGGCAGACATTTTCGAAGAAGAAGAACTGACGACTGTATATACATTTTTCGATAATAACCTGAATATATCAGAGACGGCAAGGCGCCTGTATGTGCATAGAAATACACTGGTGTACCGTCTGGAGAAGATTCAGAAAAAGACTGGTCTGGATGTGCGTGTGTTTGACGATGCACTGACATTCAAGATTGCTATGATGGTAGCAGATCATATGAAATATATGAAACAGTAATCCGTTAGAAAATGTCTGGATCCAGACATTTTATGATATTCATAACACGATAGTAGGAGGACAAAACATGCTGAAATTATATGACAAGGGAGTCTATTTACTGAATGGAACAGAGATTGTGGAAGAAAAAGAAGCAGTTGCTGCAAAGACAGGAAAAGATGTGACTCCACAGGAAGCTGCAAAGAATACAATGGCATATAACATTCTGGCAGCGCATAAT
>JBNMJT010000136.1:0-5902 GCA_050873945.1 Dorea sp. | reverse complement strand
GTGGTTCTAGTGAATGTGGAGTGTCCTTAGAAAAAGTTAGAGAGTCAGAATCCCCGTTAAAGGAATGTAGTGAACCTGTTTGAGCCCCAAAGGGGCGAGTTGTGAACGTAATTCCTTTGCTTTTAGGGGATTCTGGCTCTCTTAGTTTTTCTTAGGACATGGAACCTGAACAAGAACCACTTTATACTGTTTTCTTCAAGGACCGAGAGGCCAACTCCGTTAATCAGTTAAATAGAAATTTATTATTCTTTCAATACCTTTTCAACTACATCTACTGGAACTTTTAAAATTCGAGAAATTGTATTTTTATCTTTTATACTTTCATATGCATTTTTTATCATCTGTTCTGTTACTTGTTCTGTTACTTGTTCCGTTACTTGTTCCGTTACCTGTTTCCCATATTCTTTAAATTCATCGTCCATTAATTCTCTTAATGCATCACACATATTTTCTTTCACCTCCATCATTGCTGTCCAGTTTGCACGAGTTATAACCTCCATTGCTGCCTGATATAATTTAGAATGTTTCTTTTCTTCATATATTTTCAGTAATGATTCTATTTCTTCCTCATTCTTAATATCTTTTCTCAGACTTTGGAGCCACAAATTTTCCACTACATTCAGCTCTCGTTTCATTATAAATTTGTAAATTGCCTTTTTCAATGATAATTCTTGGTTTCAATCTTATTCCTCTTGACTTTTTCCTCCCCATCGATTATATTACTTATCATATTGTTCACAAAGTAAACTATTGTAAAATATAACCCCATAGAAAAGGAAACTATTAAAATCATGAAAGACAAAAACTGGACCGATATCGTATCAAAACAAGGCGATCTCCGCCATTTTGCAAGCATGGCGATCCGAAAATCCGGGAAATCAGAGCACACTTCTGCTCAGGAGATTGATTTCCTGTTCCGGGTTGCACTTTCGGAAGAGCCGCTGACTCCAAGGCAGATTACCAGTGCCATGGGCATCAGTAAGACCATCGTAAGCCGGCTGACCGACCATCTGGAAGCAAAAGGATTCATCCGGAAGGAGGCATCTGCATCTGACCGGCGCAGTTACTGCATCCGCATCACTGATGCCGGAAAGGATGAGATCGACCGTATGTACTATTACTATCTGGATCCACTCTATACATTGCAGAAAAATATGGAGAAAGAAAAATTCGAAGCTTTATTCCAACTGATCCGTGAAGCAAACGAGATTCTTTCTTCGCAGAAATAAA
The DNA here is from genome assembly GCA_050873945.1 of Dorea sp. GTDB lineage: Bacteria > Bacillota > Clostridia > Lachnospirales > Lachnospiraceae > Dorea_A. The sequence continues at coordinate 4,672 of JBNMJT010000136.1, read as the reverse complement.
TAAAGGAGATTCTACCATGACATTTTACCAGGAACTACAACTTAGCTCGACCGGCTCCAAGCAGCTGATCAAAAATACCACCGATAAAAAGGAAAAACGACGTCACATCCTCATTTACAATTTTAAGGTATATCTTGTAATGGCATTCTGTGTTGCGGTCGTATCGTTATATAGTAAATTTATCGGAAATGACAACAGTGTTGTCGGAGTTACCGTGCTTCTGGCCGTACTCGTTCTCAGACAGGCCGACTTCGGAATCCGGACCACACACGGACTTGCCTCCATCGCAGGCATCTACGCAATCCTCATGACAGGTCCCCGCCTTGCCAACATGGTATCCCCGGTTCCGGCATTCTTTGTCAATGCGGTCTGTATTATGCTGCTGATGATCCTTGGATGCCACAATGTGATTATGTATAACCACTCTACATTTGTGCTGGGTTATCTGCTCTTATTCGGATATGACGTAAGCGGACATGCCTACATTTTAAGAATTGAAGGACTCCTTGTAGGAATGATCCTCTGCATGATCATTTTCTATAAGAACCAGAAGAACCGTCCTTACCGGCGAAAATTCTCTCATCTGTTTCAGGAATTCAACATCCATTCCGCACGGAGCAGATGGTATATCAAGCTGACATTCATCGTGTCATCCGCGATGCTTATCATGTCCCTGCTCGGACTTCCAAGAGCTATGTGGGCGGGTATCGCATGTATGTCCGTATGTCTTCCATTTACGAATGACTGCGTTGCCCGTTCCGGAAAGCGTTGGATGTTCAATATCATAGGAAGCCTGTTATTCATTGTGCTGTATACGGTTCTTCCGAAATCTATGTATGCTTACATCGGGATCATCGGCGGTATCGGTGTCGGTTATTCAGCAGGATATTCCTGGCAGACGGTATTCAATACGTTCGGTGCACTTTCCATTGCTTCCGGTCTGTTTGGAATGCCATATGCGGTAGCACTTAGAATCGGAGCCAACCTGTTCGGTTCTGTTTATACTGTCCTGTGTAACAAATTATTTGATAAAGCTCATGCTTATTTCCAGCGAATAGAAGATGTTACTGCTTAGGACGATCTAAAAAAGGAACAATCTTCCGGCATCTGCCAGTAAGATTGTTCCTTTTCTATATTTCTGTTTTTTCGCTTTTCATTCTATGAACTGTTTCAATTTTAAGCTTTCTTCTGATATTTTTATTTTCCCATACTCTCCAAAAGCTGCTCGATCTTCGATACAAACAGATCGAATGCCACATCATTCTTTCCGCTGTTGATCACGATATCTGCTTTCGCTCTTGTAGGCTCCACATACAGATAATGCATTGGTTTGACCGTTGTCAGATACTGTTCGATGATTCCGTTCAGGTCTCTGCCTCGCTCTTCTACGTCTCTGGAGATACGTCTTAAGATACGCTCGTCCGCATCTGCCTCTACATACACCTTGATGTCCAGAAGGTCACGGATTCTTTCATCTGCCAGAAGGAGGATTCCTTCCACCAGAATGACCGGTCTCGGTTCGATCTTAATGATCTCATCCGAACGGTTATGCTGGCTGTAATCGTATACCGGACACTCAATCGTCTTTCCGGCTTTTAACTGTTTTAAATGTTCCACCAGAAGATCCGTCTCCAGCGAATCCGGATGATCATAATTGACTTTCACACGCTTTTCGAATGGAATTCCATCCTGTCTGCGGTAATAATTATCATGGTAGATCACTACCACATCATCACCAAAATGTTTTTTTACTCTGTTCGTAAATGTGGATTTGCCGGATCCTGATCCTCCGGCAATCCCGATAATTATATTTTCCATCGCCTTATTCCTACCTCGTAAGTCCGAATTCTTCCGGCATGAATCTCGGACAGATATTCTCTGATGTACAGATTACCGTTGATGCAAGTCTGGTGCCGATTCCACAGGCTTCACGCAATGTCTTTCCATAAGTCAATCCGATACATACACCGGAGAAGAATGCATCCCCGGCTCCTGTCGTGTCGATCACGTCTACCTTCAGTGCAGGATAGACACCCTGATTACCTTCCTGATCCGCATACACAGCACCGTCACCGCCCATGGTCACTACCATCTGCGGAATCTTTGCCGAACGGATGCGCTCTGCAAGAATTCCGGCAAGTTCTTCTGCCGGTGTATCTTCATAATCTTCCGAGAACAGGATTCCCGCTTCCTGCTGGTTACATACGAAGCACGCTGTTCTTCTTAAGAAATCCCTGCGCTCGATCGCGATACTCATATTCGATACGATTGCATAGACTTTCTTTCCATATTTTTCTGCATAATGAAATGTCTTTTTCACGATCTCTTTATCAATATCGATTTCAATTACGATGCTGTCCGCATCCTTGAAAATTTCATCTCCGTGATCATCCAGAATTCTTTCGATCGGTCCATGATCCGGTCTTTTTGAAATGGATGCGACCACATCTCCTTCGTGATCGAACACTGCCAGCCAGGTTCCCATACCATTTTCCACTTTTCTCATATATCTGGTATCTACTTTGTGACGTTTCAGCTTCTGGATCACATCTTCTCCCATTGCATCATTGTCCACCAGACTGACAAATGTCGGCTCCAGCTCTACATTTGCGATATCTTCCACCACGTTACGTCCTACACCACCGTGGATCTGTGCGATCGTTCCCGCATTTCTTCCGTACGGAATATACGGGGATGTGGAATAGCCTTTGATATCAATAAATACATCTCCGATTACTACAATTCCCATCGTAGATTTCTCCTTCGTCTTTTCCTTTATCTTTATATTCCGGGAAATCATCTTATTCCAGATGATCTCCCGGAATCTTCTCTTTTTGTTCTTATTTCTATCTCTGTCCCTTATCGTAAGGAATACCCTCCGCCTTCGGTGCTCTTGACTTCTTAGAAGATACAGCCAGCACTAACAGCGAGATGATATATGGAAGCATCTTATAGAATGTTCCCGGAATATTCAAGTTCGCCAGGAAGTCAAATCCTGAATATACATTCGACAGTGCTCTGAACAGTCCGAATAACAGTGCAGACAGTGCGATCAGGTTCGGCTTCCACTGTCCGAAGATCATAACCGCCAGTGCCAGGAATCCGAATCCTGCAACACCATTTTCGAATTTCCACTCGGATACTCCGGCTGTGATATATACGATACCGCCAAGTCCGCCGAGGAATCCGGAGATCAGAACTCCGATATAACGCATCTTGTAGACGTTGATTCCGACAGAATCTGCTGCCTGCGGATGCTCACCGCATGCCATCAGACGAAGTCCGAGACGTGTACGGTATAATACCACATTTGCCACGATCAGAAGTACGATCGTAATGATCATGAACCAGTTCACTTCGAATCCGGCAATCTTCACGATGGAAAATGCTTTCTTCTGGTCAATATACTGGATCGTGGATGCTACGTTGTTCGGGTCTTCCGCCATGTTGATCGCCTTTACGAATACCGTCGCAGCTGCTGTTGCAAGCATGTTCATCGCTGTACCGATCAGTGTCTGATCCGCATTAAAGTTAATCGCCGCAACTGCAAGAAGCAGGGAGAATACCATTCCGAAGATCACGCTTCCCAGTACTACCAGGATCACCATTGCCGCCGGCGAAAGTCCCGGCATATATTTCATCACCAGTGCTCCGCCGAGAGCTCCGGCAACCATGATTCCTTCCAGACCCAGGTTGATGATTCCGCTTCGTTCGGAGAAACAGCCGCCCAGCGCAACCAGTAATAATACGGATGCGTAGACTAAAGTATATTGTAATAACAGTGCCATGCTTATTCTCCTCCTTTCTGCTTCTCTTCTTTGATTTTCTTTTCAGCAGATTTACGGATCCTCTGATTCATGCAATGCTTGAAGAATAATACAAATCCACAGAAATATATGATGATCGCTGCGATCAGGTCAGAGATCTGTGAGCAGTATACCATCTTATCCACATAAGCTCCTCCGCTTGTAATGTGCTGGATGAAGAAAGATGAGAAGATCACACCGATCGGATGGATTCCTCCAAGGAACGCTGCTGCGATTCCATTGAATCCCATATTCGGAACGGCCGTCTGCGCACAGGACCACTGCTCGATTCCACTTAAATATAAGAATCCGGCTCCGAGTCCCGCAAGTGCCCCGGCGATCGCCATAGTCAGGATGATATTCTTTTTCTCTTTCATTCCGGCATATTTTGCCGCATTGACAGAAAGTCCGGTTGCTTTTAACTCATATCCTAATTTGGTCTTATCCAGAACAACCCATACCAGGATTGCAAATACCACTGCTAACGGGATTGCGATCGTCACATAACGGTTATCGGCAAATAAATGCTGCAGTCCGAGATGTGGGATCACTGCTTTCGGGTTGTTGGTTCTAAGCGGCAGTGTATAGGTCGTACTGGATTCTTTGACTGCCGTAAGCGCTGTATTGACCGCATACAAGCTGATCCAGTTCAGCATGATGCATGCGATAACTTCATTTACATTCAGATATGCCTTCAGTGCTCCGGCTGCGGCTCCAAGTACAGCTCCGCCAGCCATTGCCAGTAACAGGCATACCCACCAAGGGGCATTATAGTGGATCGCAAAATACAGTGCGAATCCTGCGCCTACCGCATACTGTCCGGATGCTCCGATGTTAAAAAGTCCTACTTTATAAGCAAATAATAC
>JBNMJT010000135.1:0-5954 GCA_050873945.1 Dorea sp. | reverse complement strand
CATTCCTACAAAGAATGCGATCGGCAGGAATGTTAAGATCACATTCATCGCCATCGCAGATGTCGTATCCGGAATCTCCTGATTAAATTCCACGCCTGCTTTTTCCAGACGGCTGGTCAGCTCATCATCATTCACAACACCTGTGTAATATTCCTCTGAAACGCCGCTGTCTTTATCCTTCTTCGTGACGATCATGATCTTGTCACTCTGGATCTCTACTTTTTTGACCTTGCCATCATCTACCATCTTCAGAAATTTATTATAGGTAATCTCTTTTGCAGAGGTCATTCCCTGGAACTGGAACAGCGCAACCACAAGGATCGATGTAATCACTGTGACCAGTAAAATAAACGAAATACCTTGTTTATTATTCTTGTTGTTCTTGTTATTCTGGTTATCCATTTTAATCCTCCTGTATAACTAAATATTATAAAGACCGCTATGTTAGAAATCAATAAAAACATTATGAAAAGATTGTAAACTTCCTATGTGTTGTAGTATACTTGGAATGAAAATGCTTATGCCGGTTCCGGCAGATTTTCCACTGTAAAGATCAAATATATTTTAGATGAGGGAATGTACTTATGAAAATTGGATTCGATAATGAAAAATACTTAAAGATGCAGTCCGAACATATCCGTGAACGTATCGGACAATTTGACAACAAACTGTATCTGGAATTCGGAGGCAAGCTTTTTGATGATTTCCATGCATCCAGAGTTCTTCCTGGATTCCAGCCTGACAGCAAGCTCCGTATGCTGCGCGAACTGTCTGACCAGGCCGAGATCGTCATCGTCATCAGCGCCGAAGATATTGAAAAGAATAAAATCCGCGGTGACCTTGGTATTACTTATGATTCCGACGTTCTCCGCCTGATGCAGATCTATCAGGGACTGGGGCTCTATGTCGGAAGTGTCGTTATTACCAAATATAACGCACAGGAAAGTGCCGAATTATTCAAAAACCGTCTGGAAAAACTTGGCATCAAAGTGTACCGCCACTACCTGATTCCGGGATATCCGACAAACGTACCATTTATCGTAAGCGATGAAGGATACGGAAAGAATGATTATATAGAAACAAGCCGTCCGCTGGTTGTTGTGACCGCTCCTGGACCTGGAAGCGGAAAGATGGCAGTCTGCCTGTCACAGTTATATCACGAGCACAAGCACGGAATCAAAGCCGGATATGCCAAATTCGAGACATTTCCAATCTGGAATATCCCGTTAAAGCATCCAGTCAACCTTGCTTACGAGGCAGCAACCGCCGATCTGAATGATATCAATATGATCGACCCGTTCCACCTCGAGGCATATGGTGAGACAACGATCAACTATAACCGTGATGTAGAGATCTTCCCTGTATTAAATGCCATGTTCCAGCGCATTTACGGAGAGAGTCCTTACAAATCCCCAACAGACATGGGCGTAAACATGGCCGGCAACTGTATCTGCGACGATGAAGCATGCCAGGAAGCTTCCCGTCAGGAGATCATCCGCAGATACTACGCATCCAGAAGAAGACTGCTTCTCGGTGCATGCTCTGAAGAAGAGACTTATAAATTGGAAATGTTAATGAACCAGGCAGGTATTACCGTTCATGACAGACCGGTGGTTGATGCAACTCTCACTGAAGCCGAACGCACAGGCGGACCTGCAGCTTCACTGGAACTTCCGGACGGATCGATCGTAACAGGAAAGACATCCGATCTGCTGGGTGCATGCTCTGCCCTTCTTCTGAATGCATTAAAAGAACTGGCAGGTATCGAACACGAGATCAAGATCATCTCCCCTCAGGCGATCGAACCAATCCAGAGTCTGAAAACAAAATATCTGGGAAGCCGCAATCCACGCCTTCATACTGACGAAGTGCTGATCGCACTTTCCGTAAGTGCTGCTACCAGCAAAGACGCCAGACTTGCGATGGAACAGCTTCCGAAATTAAAAGGCTGCCCGGCTCATGTATCCGTTATGCCGGGTTCTGTAGACATCAAACAGTTTAAACGGCTGTCTATTCAGGCAACTTTTGAAGCAAAATATGAAAAAAACTCTGTATTTTTTAATAACAAAGGTGTATAATCTTAAAGTATTTTTTTGAACACTTTATAACAGAGAAACTAATTTTGACTTAAGGAGGAAGTTATGGCAGTAAAATACGTATTCGTTACAGGCGGTGTAGTATCTGGATTAGGTAAGGGAATTACGGCCGCGTCTCTCGGACGTCTGCTGAAGGCCCGTGGTTACACAATCACGATGCAGAAATTCGATCCGTACATCAACATTGACCCTGGTACTATGAACCCTGTACAGCATGGTGAAGTATTTGTAACTGATGATGGTGCTGAGACCGACCTTGACCTTGGACATTATGAAAGATTCATCGACGAAAGTCTGAGCAAGAATTCAAATGTAACAACCGGTAAGATCTACTGGTCTGTTCTTCAGAAAGAACGCCGCGGAGATTTTGGCGGAGGAACGGTTCAGGTTATTCCACATATTACAAACGAGATCAAATCCCGCTTCTACCGCAATCCTGCCGCTGAGAATACGGAAATTGCCATTATCGAAGTCGGAGGAACCGTTGGTGACATCGAAAGCCAGCCTTTCCTGGAAGCGATCCGTCAGTTCCAGCATGAAAAAGGACGCGAAAATGTGATCCTGATCCATGTTACACTGATTCCATACCTGAAAGCTTCTCAGGAGATGAAGACCAAACCTACCCAGGCAAGCGTAAAAGACCTTCAGGGAATGGGAATCCAGCCGGATATCCTGGTATGCCGTTCCGAGTATCCGCTTGGTGTCGGACTGAAAGACAAGATCGCATTGTTCTGTAATGTACCGTCTAACCACGTACTGCAGAATCTGGATGTAGAATATCTGTATGAAGCTCCTCTTGCAATGGAAGAAGAGAATCTTGCAGGCGTTGTATGTGAATGTCTCCACCTTGACTGTCCGGAACCAGATTTAAAAGACTGGAAAGAAATGGTCGACTACCTCAAGAATCCAAACACAGAAGTCACAGTTGCTCTGGTTGGTAAATATATCCAGCTTCATGACGCTTACATCAGTGTTGTAGAAGCCTTAAAGCATGGTGGAATCTTCAGTCGTGCTACTGTTAATATCAAATGGATCGATTCAGAAACGGTTACTGCCGATAATGCAGAGGAATTACTCGGCGATGTAAGTGGTATTCTGGTTCCTGGAGGATTCGGTAACCGTGGAATCGAAGGAAAGATCGAAGCGATCAAATATGCCCGTACACACAATGTGCCTTTCTTAGGTCTGTGCCTTGGAATGCAGCTCTCTATCGTAGAATTTGCAAGAGACGTCATCGGTTACAACGATGCACATAGTGCCGAGCTTGATCCAAACACCACTCATCCGGTTATCCACATCATGCCGGAACAGATTGGTATCGAAGACATCGGCGGAACATTAAGACTTGGTGCTTATCCTTGTGTTCTTGATAAGACATCCAAAGCTTATGAAATGTACGGAACAGAGCAGATCAGCGAACGTCACCGTCATCGTTATGAAGTAAATAACGACTACCGTGATGCCCTGACTTCTCACGGCATGAAACTTTCCGGACTTTCACCGGACGGAAGAATCGTGGAAATGATCGAGATTCCTGAGCATCCTTGGTTCGTTGCCACACAGGCTCATCCGGAATTGAAATCAAGACCGAACAGACCGCATCCACTGTTCAGAGGATTTATCGAAGCTTCTCTGAAATATCAGAAAGAACATAAATAAATATATATAAATAAGAAAGCTGTTGCTAACACTTACGTATTGCAACAGCTTTCCTATTTTTATCTCTGTATATGCCAGATCCGGTGACAAATTTTCCGTTCTTCGCATATGATACCTTTTTATACCTTCTTCCCCGTCTTCCGGTCTTATACCGACCAGCTTACAGAACTTCCCTTGTCCGTCTTTTTCACTACAAGTTTGTGATCGATCTGTTCTTTCAGCTCATTTACATGGGAAATAATTCCCACCAGCCGATCTTTATCCGCAAGATCATTCAGCACACGGATTGCCTGGTCTCTCGATGCATCATCCAGTGAACCGAATCCCTCATCAATAAACATCGTGTCCAGATGGATTGCACCTGCCGTATTCTGTACAATATCGGAAAGTCCAAGTGCCATGGACAACGCCGCCATAAAAGACTCTCCTCCTGATAAAGTCTTGACATCTCTGACTGTATCGGTTGCCATATGATACACATCCAGATCCAGGCCGGCCTGTCCCTGGCTTCCCAGCTTTTCAACGTCCCTGCATTGCAGAATGAATTCACCGGATGTCATACGGATCAGTCGTTTGTTCGCGGCACGTATGATCTGCCGGAAATACTGTCTCTGAATATAGGTCTCAAAATCCAGCTTGGCACTTCCGCTCAGATTACCATTCGCTGTCTTACTCAGATTGCCGATGATCTCATACTGGTTCTGAAGTCCGCTGTTTTTCTCAAAATTCCGTCTCAGATTCTCCCTGATTTCTCGGTTTCTTTCGTTGATATTATGAAGTCTCATATATTCCTTGCGGATCTGCTCCAACACTTTGGATGCTTCTTTTATTTCCTGTCGGATCTGCTCTATATCTTTTCTTTCTTTCCCCTCCAACTGCTGCTCCAGCAGCTTTTTGTTCGCTTCCAGTTCCTGCAGTTCTTTCTGGTATACTTCCGTCCACCGCTCTGCTTCTTCCAGTTCCGTCTCCGTCATACATTTTCCATGATAGCTCTCTTCATCCGAAAATCCTTGCGCCTGCATTACCTGTTCATAACGAAGTCTCTTTCTCTCTACTTCTTCCTGTGATTGTAAGACAGATTCCATCACGGTCTTTTTACGGCCTTCCAGTTCCTTTTCTTCATTTTGTATTTCTGTCAGCCGCCTGGTCACCGTCTCATAATTCTCTCTGAGCTGTTTCAGTGCTCCTGTCGTCTGTGTCAGATGTCTTTCTGCTTCTTCCAGTGTCTCATATGGAAGTTTCTCCTTTGCGGTCTGATATTCAGCCTGCTCTTTTGTATATATAAGCTTTAACTCTGTCAGACGCTGCTCCGTTTCCCATTTTTTTCTTTCCAGTTCCTCTGACTGATCTGTAATCCTTTCCTGATCCTTCTTTAATGTTTTGCATTTTTCAGAAATCTGTTCCAGTTTTTTTAACCGTTCTTCTGTTTCTGCAAATGTCTGTCTCAGACTTTGGATGATCTTTTTCCGATCCGTCTCAACTCTGTCTTCCGGCGCATCTTTTATATTCTTTTGAAGCGTCTGACAGATTTCCTGTGCAGCCTGATATCCTGCAAGACATTCCCGGAATACACCGGCTTTTGCATCTCTTAGTTTTTCTCTCCTGTCTCTTTCCTCTTTTGCAAGTTCTACTTCTGCCTGTGTCGGTGCCTCGTCACTCAATGCTGTAATCTGAGGATGTTCCCTGGAACCACAGACCGGACAAGGCTGTCCCTCTTCCAGTGTCAGGGCCAGTATTCCCGCCTGCTCTTTCAGGAATTTCCGATACTTCCCTTCATATTCTGACCATGCATGTTCGTAGTTCTTCTGTTCCTGTTCTGCTTCTTTCCTGGCTCTTTCACAGTCCTCCTTTAATTGTTCTTTCCTGCTTTCCTGTCTGTCCAGCTCTTTATATTGACCTATTTTTTCTTCTGTCTGCTGTTTTTGATTCCTGCATTCATTTATGCGCACTTCTGTATTTTCATATTTCTTTAGAAATTCAATTATTTCTTCATTTTTATTTTGCAGGATTTCTTGCTTTTCCTGTATTGTTTTTGTCTGATCAAGATATTTTTTTATTTCTTTTACAAGTTTATTCAAAGTTTCTTGCTTTTCCTGAATACCCTTATATTGATGAATTGCATCCTGTATCCGCACTTTTTTCTCTGTCAGTACAATCTCTTTTTCCGACTTTTCTTTCACAGCCTCTTTCTGATCTTCT
>JBNMJT010000134.1:0-5960 GCA_050873945.1 Dorea sp. | reverse complement strand
GCACCTCCCTTAAGATATGGACTGCCTGATCCATCTCTTCTTTTGTATTGACCTCGGTGCAGCACCACAGAATATGATGCTCATCTAACGGATATCCGCCAAGGATTCCTTCTTCTTCCAATGCTCTTAATATCTTATCCGAATCTACTTCTGATCTGGTGACAAATTCATGGAAGAACTCTGCCTGGTTACAAACTGTCAGACCAATCTCTTCCAGTTTCTCTGCAAAATAATGTGCTTTAGACATAGACAGAATTGCTGCCTGTCTGACACCTTCATTTCCCATCGTTGCAAGATAGACACCGACTGCCAGTGCACAGAGTGCCTGGTTCGAACAGATATTGCTGGAAGCTTTTTCTCTCCGGATATGCTGCTCTCTTGCCTGAAGTGTCAGTACATATCCGGTCTTTCCGTTATGATCGACCGTCTCACCGACAATTCTTCCCGGAAGCTTTCTCATCATTGCTTCCTTACTTGCCATGAATCCCAGATAAGGTCCGCCGAATCCAAGCGAAAGTCCGAGTGGCTGTCCTTCTCCGACTGCCACGTCTGCCCCGTATTCTGCCGGAGTCTTGATCACTCCCAGAGAAATCGGGTTCACTCCCATCACATATTTGGCTCCTGCCTCATGTGCGATCTTACCGATCTCTTCTGCGTCTTCCAGATTACCATAATAGTTCGGATGCTGGATATATACACATGCCGTCTGTGCATCGATATGTTCTTTCAAATATTCTTTGTCCGTCAGTCCGTCTTTTTCCGGAATAACTTCCAGTTCCATTCCATTTCCAAAGCAGTAAGTCTCTACCACTTCCAGTACATATGGCGGAACTGTTCCTGAAATCAGCGCTTTGTGTCTCTTTCTGTCCTGACACATCGCAACACCTTCTGCCGCTGCAGTTGCACCGTCATATACAGATGCATTGGATACATCCATTCCGGTCAGGTCGCAGATCATCGTCTGATATTCGAAGATCGACTGTAAGATTCCCTGGCTGATCTCTGCCTGATATGGTGTGTATGCCGTCAACAGATTTTCCTTGGATGTTACATTTTTTACCATTGCCGGGATAAAATGTCTGTAAGCTCCGGCTCCGCGGAAGATCGTCTTGAACACCTGGTTCTTCTCTGCGATCTGCTCCATCTCACGCCGCACTTCAAACTCTGACTTTCCTTTCGGAATATTCAGTTTCCCTTTTAATTTTACTTCTTCCGGAATATGTGCAAATAAGTCCTCGATGGACGAATAGCCTATTTCCTGAAGCATTTTTTTCCGTTCTTCTAACGTATTCGGTACATAGCTTCCCATCGCTTTTTCACCGCCTCTTTCAATGACTTCGTATTTATTCCTGTTCGCTTTCTACAAATTCTTTGTATCCGTCTGCTGTTAAGAGTTCTTCTGTTGCCGATACATCTTTTACTTTGATGAACCATGCTTCATAAGCATCGTCATTGATCAGTTCCGGTGAATCTAAGAGTTCTTCGTTGATTTCTGTTACTTCTCCTGTTACCGGTGAATACACATCAGATACTGCTTTTACAGATTCTACGTCTCCGAATACTTCTCCTGCTTCTACAGTATCTCCCACTTCCGGAAGATTGACGAACACCAGATCACCCAGTTCTGACTGTGCGTAATCTGTCAGTCCTACAACTGCTGTATCTCCGTCTAATGCTACCCATTCGTGTGATTTTGAATATTTTAATTCTTCCTTTAAGATCATGATATTTACTCCTTTATATTCTCTTATTATTTTTTATTTCTTTTTCTTTTATTTTTTTCCCTCAGGTTCTACCCCTTGCTTTATTTCTTTTTTCCCTCAGAATCTTCCCGGCTTATTTTTCTCTCTTATAAAACGGAAGCGCAACCACTTCTGCTGCCACTCTTCTTCCACGTACATCTGCTTCTACCGTATCCCCAATTTCTACAGAATCAGCATCAACGAGTGCCATTGCGATCGGATATCCAAGATATGGGCAATGTGTTCCGCTTGTGGTATGTCCAATCTTCTTATCTCCTGCGTATACATCCTGATGTTCACGGATGATTCCTCTTCCGGTTACCTTAAGACCGATTCGTTTGATGGATGGAGTCCCCTTCTCCTCCAAAGCTGATTTCCCAATAAAATCATTCTTCGCCATCTTCACTGCGAATTTAAGTCCTGTCTCCAGCGGAGTGATGTCATCGTTCATCTCGTGTCCGTATAACGGCATCGCTGCTTCCATACGGAGTGTGTCTCTTGCGCCCAGTCCGCAAGGAACGAGTCCTTCTTCTTTTCCTGCCTCTAACAGTGTATCCCACATCTCTTCTGCTTTCTCACTTGCCAGATACAGTTCCACGCCGTCTTCTCCTGTGTACCCTGTCTTGGAAATGATACATGGGATTCCGGCAACTTCGGTATCGAATACTGCATGGTAATATTTCTTCGGAATATTCTCTTCTGCAGTCAGCTTCTTAAGGATCTCCATTGCCTTCGGTCCCTGCAGTGCAAGCTGTGCATACTCGGAAGATACATCTTTGAATGTTACTTCTCCGAACTGATGACGTAACATCCACTGATAATCTTTGTCCTTGTTTGCTGCATTCACTACGATAAAATAGTGTTCATCGGATCTCTTATATACGATCAGGTCATCTACCGTTCCGCCGTGTTCATTACACATCGGGCTGTATCTTGCCTGTCCGTCTACCATGTTGGTAAAATCATTGGTCAGGATCTGGTTCAGATTTGCCAGTGCATCTTTGCCTTCACATAATACCTCTCCCATATGTGAGACATCGAAAAGTCCTGCCTGTGTACGTACTGCCATATGTTCTTTGATCACACCTGTTCCATACTGTACCGGAAGAAGATATCCCCCAAATTCTACGATCTTTCCACCGGCTTTTACATGTGCGTCATAAAGTGGAGTCTTTAATTCCATTGTCTTTACCTCCTTGACATTCTGTGTATTAATACAATACCAGTTCGAATCCGTTGCATTACTAACTGTTAAACATAAAGTGGATATTTACCACAAATCTCATTTACTGCTGCACGGATCTCATCTGCTTTTGTATCAAAGTCTGTAACGGTCATCTTGATCAGTTTTGCGATGGTCTTCATGTCTTCTTCTTTCAGGCCTCTCGTTGTCACTGCCGGTGTTCCGATACGGATTCCGCTTGTTACGAACGGGCTTGCCGGATCATTCGGCACTGCGTTCTTATTGACTGTGATATAGACTTCGTCCAGTCTGTTCTGCAGTTCTTTTCCTGTGATATTCATGTTCTGCAGATCTACTAACATCAGATGGTTGTCTGTTCCGCCGCTTACCAGATTGAATCCCTCATCGATCATAGCCTGTGCAAGTGCTTTCGCATTCTTGATCACCTGTTCCTGATACTCTTTGAACTCCGGTTTTAAAGCTTCTCCGAAACAGATTGCTTTTGCGGCGATGATGTGCATCAGCGGTCCGCCCTGTGTTCCAGGGAAAATGGCTTTGTTGATCGCTTTTGCATATTTTTCTTTGCACATGATCATACCGCCTCTTGGGCCTCTGAGTGTCTTGTGTGTGGTTGTGGTTACAACGTCTGCGTATGGAACCGGACTCTGGTGAAGTCCTGCTGCCACAAGTCCTGCAATATGTGCCATATCTACGAACAGATATGCGCCGACTTCTTTTGCGATATCTTCAAAAATATCAAAGCGGATCTCTCTTGGATATGCAGATGCACCTGCAACGATCATCTTCGGCTTGCATTCCTGTGCGATCTTACGGATCTCATCGTAATCCAGATATCCATCGTCGTTCACATTATATGGTACGAAATGATATAAGATTCCGGATAAATTCACCGGTGAACCATGTGTCAGGTGTCCGCCATGTGCAAGGTTCAGTCCCATAACGGTATCGCCCGGTTCAAGAAGTGCCTGATACACTGCGGTATTGGCATTGGCTCCGGAATGCGGCTGTACACATACATGCTCACATCCGAATAATTCTTTTGCTCTTTCAATTGCCAGATTCTCCAGAATGTCCACATCTTCGCATCCGCCGTAATATCTCTTTCCCGGATAACCTTCTGCATACTTATTGGTCGGTACGGTTCCCATTGCCAGCATCACTGCCGGGCTTACGATATTTTCAGATGCGATCAGCTCCAGATTTCTTCTCTGTCTGCCAAGCTCTAATGCAAGTGCTTCCCCAACTTCTTTGTCACATTCTGTGATGTAATTTGTTACATCTTCGATTCTGTTCATTTGTTTTTACCTCCTTCGGAATCTGCCTGCTTTTCATGCCCATTCCCCATTTTAGGCACTAAAAAAGCAGGCAAAAAATACTTTCTTCTCAAAAGTGTTTTTTGTCTGCCTCTGTCCTTTTACCTGAAAGATTACTTCTTCGGTACAATTCTTATTGTTCTCCAGAGCGTCGTCCGAATTCGTTCCCTTTTACCTGAGAGTTTCTGCATGCCCCTTCGGCTCCTATGCTGCATGGCATCTTTGTTTCATTCTACGTATTTTGTTAGAATGATACGCTTTATTTCATTTATGCACTTTGCACATAGGCATCTCACAAATTCATCTATCAACTATGCAATTAGCATAACAGGTTATGTCCTTTAAGTCAACAGTAAATCCATAAGTTAATTATTTATCACAAAAATAGTATCCAGCAAAGCACTCCTGCCCTGTCAGATACTATTTTCACATCTTTGTCTCTTAAAGCTTATTCACCGCATCCGCAAGATAATCATTGCTTACTTCCGCAAAGTTCTCATTTTCCACCGCTTCTGCAAGACTTGCATCGATCGGCATCTTTCCGATGACCGGAACACCAAGTTCTTCTGCCACTTCATCGATGTGGCTCTCGCCGAATACAGAGATCTTGCGTCCGCAGTCCGGACATTTCAGGTAACTGTAATTCTCTACAATTCCAAGTACCGGGATATCCATCTGACCTGCCATATTATAGGCCTTCTTTACGATCATGCGTACCAGATCCTGTGGGGACGTTACAATTACAATACCTTCTACCGGAAGGGACTGGAATACGGTAAGCGGTACATCACCGGTTCCAGGCGGCATATCTACGAAAAGATAATCTAATTCTCCCCATGCTACATCTGTCCAGAACTGTGTGACAACTCCTGAGATAACCGGACCTCTCCAGATGACCGGATCATCTTCTTCCGGAAGCAGAAGGTTGATGGACATGATCTTCGTTCCATCTTTTGCTTCACACGGGAAAATATTTTCTCCGTCGCCTTTTGCCTTTTCATGGATTCCATACATCTTCGGAATGGATGGTCCTGTGATATCCGCATCCATGATACCTACGGAAAATCCCTGTTCTCTCATCAGTCTTGCTAAAGATGCTGTGACCATGGATTTTCCAACGCCGCCTTTTCCGCTGACGACTGCGATCACATGATTGATGTGAGATTTTTTATTCGCCGGTTTGATCAGGCTCTGCGGCTTGCTTCCACATTCACCTGCATGGGAACAGCCTGCACAATCAGACGGGCTGCAGCCATTTTTCTGCTCTTCTGCCATTTGTTAATACCTTCTTTTCTATATTATTTCTCTATATTATTTCACATTCGCTGTTACGTCACGGAATCCCCCTTGAATCTTGAATCACAGTTTTATGATTCTATCTATTCAAGAGGGATCCTTTTACTTTTATATTCTGACCACGTGCATTATGATCATATAACTCTTACTCTTCAACAGCAGCAATTAATTCTACTTCACACAGAACTCCCTTTGGAAGTGTCTTTACTGCAACACAGCTTCTTGCCGGTTTTGATGTGAAGTATTTTCCATATACTTCGTTGAATGCTGCGAAGTCACCCATATCAGCGAGGAAGCATGTTGTCTTTAATACATTGTCAAATGATGTTCCTGCTTCTTTTAAGACTTCTCCTAAGTTCTTGCATACCTGCTCTGTCTGTGCTTCGATTGTAGTTGCTTCTACAT
>JBNMJT010000133.1:0-6003 GCA_050873945.1 Dorea sp. | reverse complement strand
ATGCAGGCAGGCAATGAAGGAAGATTGCTTTCTCTCCAGCGTTCTTCATAACATCTTTTGTTACTTTGTATGGTGTCAGATCATGGATTCTCTCTGTCCATACTTCATCCGGCTCACCCATGGATACCCATACGTCTGTGTAGATAACGTCTGCATCTTTTGTTCCAGTCTGAACATCCTCTGTCAGAGTAATGCTTCCGCCGGATGCTTTTGCATATTCCTCACACTGAGCAACTAATTCTGCGTTCGGGAAATATTTCTTAGTTGTGCATGCTACAAAGTGCATACCAAGTTTTGTACACGCGATCATCAGGGAGTTACCCATGTTGTAACGGGCATCGCCCATGTATACAAGTTTGCGTCCTTTTAAATCTCCGAAATGCTCACGGATTGTCAGCATATCAGCGATCATCTGTGTCGGATGATATTCGTTTGTAAGACCATTCCATACCGGAACACCTGCATGTTTTGCAAGTTCTTCTACAACTTCCTGACCAAATCCACGATATTCGATACCATCATACATTCTTCCCAGAACTCTTGCTGTATCTGCAATACTTTCTTTCTTGCCGATCTGAGAGCCTGTCGGATCCAGATATGTGCTTCCCATTCCAAGGTCATGAGCAGCTACTTCAAAAGAGCAGCGGGTTCTTGTACTTGTTTTTTCAAAAATAAGCGCAATGTTTTTGCCCTTGTAATATTCGTGAAGCTCTCCGGCTTTCTTTTTTGCTTTAAGTTCTGCGGATAAATCAATGAGATATGTGATCTCTTCTGGTGTAAAATCTTTCAGTGTCAGAAAGTTTCTTCCTTTTAAATTCATGATAATTCTCTCCCCGATGTCATTTATTTGTTACTGTTCACTCCGTGTACAATAACAGTTATTTTCTTTTGTTTCTATGTAATGAAGCAGATATTTCATTACTGAATATGGAGTAATCAATAACGAAAGTTTTCATCTGCTTCATCAATCATTTACTTTATAAAATTATTGTTTATCTGTCTCAGGTTTCGGATCAGTTACGATTTCCTTCAGCGAACTTGCCAGACCGGCGATTCCCTGAATGTCTGACGGAATAATAATCTTGGTTGCTTTTCCATCTGCTGCTTTGGCAAACGCTTCCAGACTCTTCAATGTCAGAACTGCCTCATCTGCTCCTGCTTCTCTGATCATGCGGATACCTTCTGCGTTAGCACTCTGTACTTTCAAAACTGCCTCAGCCTGACCTTCCGCTTCCTTGATCATACGTTCTTTCTGAGCTTCAGCACGAAGGATTGCTGCCTGTTTCTCAGCTTCTGCGTCCAGAATTGCGGACTGCTTTTTACCTTCTGCGACAAGGATCGTAGATTTCTTCTGGCCTTCTGCGATCAGGATTGCCTCACGACGTTCACGCTCGGCTTTCATCTGTTTCTCCATCGCATCCTGAATAGCTGCCGGAGGAATGATATTCTTTAATTCCACACGGTTGACCTTGATTCCCCATGGGTCAGTTGCTTCATCAAGAGAAGCTCTCATCTTGGTATTGATGGTCTCACGGGATGTCAGTGTCTCATCCAGTTCCATGTCACCGATAATATTTCTTAAGGTTGTTGCGGACAGATTCTCGATGGCCATGATCGGATTCTCTACACCATAAGTGTAAAGCTTCGGATCTGTAATCTGGAAGAATACAACGGTATCGATCTGCATGGTTACGTTATCCTTTGTGATAACCGGCTGTGGTGGAAAATCTACTACCTGCTCTTTCAGATTTACCTTTCTTGCTACTCGTTCAATGAACGGAATCTTGAAATGAATTCCGGTGCTCCAGGTTGCCTGATAAGCGCCAAGACGTTCCAGAATCACTGCATATGCCTGTGGCACGATGCGGATGCAGGATGCAAGTACCCATACCGCAATGATGATGATGACTATCAGAAAAACCACGCCCATAACTAATCCTCCTTATTTTGTTTTACAATGAGTTTCACACCGCGGATCTCCTGAATCGTCACAACGGTGCCTTTGCCGATCTTTTCGTCATCGGCGGAACGTGCAGTCCATTCAATGTCATTGATACGAACCTGGCCTGTCTGTGCCAGATTGTCAATGTCCTGAATCACAACTGCTTTCTTTCCAATCAGACTGTTTACGTTGGTCTGTGTGGTTTCTTTGTTGAAGTACTTCATTGCCAAAGGTCTGGTAAAAATCAGAAGTACCAGGGAAACGCACAAAAAACACAGTACCTGTACAGTCAGGTTCGCTCCTGCATAACATGCAATGGCTGCGACCAGTGCGCCGCCGGCAAACCAGATGGTGGTGAGTCCTGCTGTGATTGCTTCTATCACAAGCAATACCGCAAGAATTCCAAGCCAGATCAAAGGCTGCATGAAACTCCCCCTTTCTGATATGTGCTGACATCAATCAGATCAGATATCTCCATTCGCATTATGAATTACGAATTCTATCTTCTCTGACGTGCAGCCTCATACATGAGAATTCCAGATGCCATGGCGGCATTCAGGGATTCTACTTTTCCACACATAGGAATCCTGATCAGACAATCGGCACTTTCCGCTGCTTCATCTGTCAGACCTTTTCCCTCATTGCCAATCAGAAACGCAGTTCCTCCTGTGTAGGATTCCTGATCATAAGAGTTCTTTCCATGCAGATGTGCCGCAAAAGTACGGATGTTTCTGTCTTTAAGTTCCTGTGCTAATGATACCACACTTTCTACATATAGAAAAGGCATTCTGTAGACAGAGCCCATCGTAGATCGTATAACTTTTGGGTTAGTGATATCCACGCAAGTCTTTGTCAGAAGGATTCCGCTTACTCCGGCACCCTCGCCTGTACGGAGAATCGTTCCTGCATTTCCCGGATCCTGCAGATCCTCCAGGATCATAACCAGCGGGTTCTCTCCACCGAGAATATCCTCTATTGTATAGGAAGGTTTTTTCAGCACAGTAAGGATTCCCTGTGGAGTCTGTGTATCGCTCATCTGACGGAAAACAGAATCTGCAACTATTTCATATGGAAGTTTCTCCACCTGGGCCATTAGTTCTGTATCGCCGGTAAGTGCCTCTGATACATACACTTTAGATACCCATTCCCTTGGTGCCTCGCCAAACATTTTTCTTCCTTCTGCAACAAAAAGCCCTTGTTCTCTGCGGGCTTTTGTTTTTTGGTTTAACTGTATGATATTTTTTACCTGTCCATTATTTACACTGGTGATCATATATTATCCTCAATTTCCCGAAACCTTATTCAGGTCACTGTTTGCTCCTGCTGCCACTATCGTGCAGTCTGCCGGAAGTGCTTTATCCGGCTCCACATTCATATTCATCCGCTCACCCTGTTTCAGCCCGATCAGATTAATATGATATTTCTCCCTGATTTTCAGATCCCGGAGTGTTTTTCCTATCCATTCCTGTGGAATCTTGAATTCTGCCATGCTGAAATCAGAAGAAAGTTCAAACATATCGATAAATCCACTGGAGAGTAAATTTCTTGCCACCCGGACTCCCATAGAGTGTTCCGGATAGATGACTTTATCCGCTCCGATCTTCTCAAGAATTCTTCCGTGAAGAGAATTCATTGCCTTCGCCATTACAAAAGGAACGCCAAGTTCTTTCACCTGCATGGTGGCAGTGATACTGGCTTCCATATTTTCAGCTACTGCAATGACTGCAACATCTGCATTCTGTACACCAAGAGACTCCAGAACACCCGGATCACGTACATCTGCTTTGACTGCATATGAAACTTTCTCAGCAATATCCTGCACATTGTCATCCTTGTCATCAATGGCAAGCACATCACAGTTCGCCTCTGCCAGCGTGAGCGCTACGGTCATTCCAAACTGGCCAAGACCGATCACTGCATAAGATTTGTTCTTCATTTCTTCCCCATTTCTCCTTCTAAACCTTCATATTTCAAAAATAATACGTAAACTGTTCAGTACCTTCACAGTTACGAGTCAAAATCCATTGAAAATCGCCTTTGGCGATGGGATTTTGACTTGTATATCTCAACTGTAAATTAAAATTTACAAGAAAGAATTATTATTTTACTTATTAACCAATCATGATATCTTCCGCTGCAAGATGAGAATCTGATGGCATCTTCTGCGCACGTACCGTCACTGCCGTTCCCAGAGTCAGCGGTCCGATTCTTCCAAGATACATTGTCAGAATCACAATCCATTTACCAATTGCATTCAACTGTGGTGTCAGGCCTCTGGTCAGACCTACCGTCGCAACTGCTGAAGTGATCTCATAAACGACATCCTGTACTGCTGCTTTCGGCATAACCGCGCATAACAGAATACTCATGACAATCAGTACTCCAAATGCCATTCCCGTTACCACAATAGCAGAACGGATATAGCTGTCTCTGATTCTTCTGTGGTGTACTTCTACATCCTTCTTTCCCTGAAGATTTGATTTCAAACTCAAAAGAAGAACCGCCACAGTCGTTGTCTTAATTCCGCCGGCTGTTCCCATCGGCGAACCGCCAATCAGCATTAACACCAGACATAACAGATACGTTGCATTGGAGAACCTATCCTGTCCTACTGTAAAAAATCCTGCGGTTCTTGTCGTTACTGACTGGAATAAAGAAGCCATCCATTTCGTCCCTGTGGAATAAGCTCCAATACTATATATATTTCCATGTTCAAACAAGAAAATCAGTACCGTTCCACCGACAACAAGTGAAGCCGTCATGACCAACACGATCTTGCTGTGAAGGCGTAGCGTTTTAAATGCTCTGTTTAACGGAAGCTTTCCTCTGATAACCTGTTTGATCTTATCCCAGATGTCCCACCATACGACAAATCCAAGACCTGACATAATGATCAGTCCGATCGTTGTAAAATTTACCAACGGGTCTGCAACATATGGCGCAAGGCTATCCTCACCAACCAGATCA
This sequence comes from Dorea sp., assembly GCA_050873945.1. Lineage (GTDB taxonomy): Bacteria > Bacillota > Clostridia > Lachnospirales > Lachnospiraceae > Dorea_A. Next base: position 1,094 of record JBNMJT010000133.1, on the reverse strand, counting down.
ATCCCGGCATTACAGAATGCTGATACCGCAGTAAAAACAGAATAACCAATCCCCTTTACCGGACCGAACTGAGGAATAAATCGGAACGAATAACAAACAGCCCCGATTCCCTCGGCACCCAGTACACAAAGTAACACTTTTTTTACCAGATTTACCATTCCGCTCATTCTGTCCATGTTATAGGACTCCTGGATAATGCGGCGATTTCTCAGCGATATTTTTTTACGCAGACTTATAAAAATAATACTGCCCAGAGAAATCAGTCCCACACCTCCGATCTGAATCAGAACAAGAATGACGATCTTGCCGATCAAGGTCCATTGTGTTGCCGTAACGACAGTCACAAGTCCTGTCACACAGACACTTGTAGTCGCCGTAAACATGGCATCTGTAAAAGAAGTATGGTATCCGGGCGCCGTACAAAACGGCAGCCACAGAAGTAATCCCCCTAAGAAAATCACCCCCGCAAAACCGAGGGTAATTATCTGAGCAGTATTTAATTTATGCAGTCTGTTATATAACTGCATCATCTTATTCATTTTTTATCTGTTGTTTTTATCATAGTTATGAGAAAGTGACTGGCATACTTCCCACTGATAATCGGAAATACCTTTCTGCATAGCAAGTGCTTCGTTGATATCGAAGTCTACGAATTCGCCATGACGATATCCAACTACACGACAGCTCTTACCTGCAACAAGAAGATCTACAGCCAGAGCACCCATCATGGATGCGTATACACGGTCCTTACATGTCGGGCTTCCACCACGCTGCATATGTCCAAGGATTGTAGCACGTGTCTCAATACCAGTAGCAGCTTCGATACGTTTTGCCATTGCTTCTGAATGACCGATACCTTCTGCATTGATGATGATATGATGTTTTTTGCCTTTCTTACGGCTCTCAATGATGTTGTTGATCAGCTTCTGCTCATCATAATCATATTTCTCTGGAATCAGAACATCCTCTGCACCATTGGCAATACCACACCACAGAGCAAGGTATCCGGCACCACGGCCCATAACCTCGATGATACTGCATCTCTCATGAGAAGTAGAAGTATCACGTACTTTATCGATTGCTTCCATTGCTGT
>JBNMJT010000132.1:0-6109 GCA_050873945.1 Dorea sp. | reverse complement strand
CTTTTATTCATAACAATACTGCCGGATTATATGAAAATCTTTTTTCTTGTTTGCCTTTACATCCGCAAATGCCTCCAGTGCCACCACGCAGGAATCCATATTAAAATGCGCTCTTCCTTTATTTCTTATGGTGTTCTCTATCATATCCATAGCTCTCATCACCTTCTTTTCCTTGGAAACAGACAATACCAGAACCTGAATATAGTCCTCATAAGACATTCCATGGTCGTTATTTTTCCTCATAGAATCCAGTCCTTCCATTAAATTTCCCAGATTGGCCAGGGATATCTGCCAGTCTGCCGAAGTCTTTACAAGTGGAATCTTGCCTCCCGCGAAAAGTTCTCTCACATCCAGTACACTTTCTGCAAATGCCCAGCATAAAAGCAATGCCGTTTCTATTACCACCGCTGCCGGCGGAACCAGAAATCCTGCTGCAATCGCTGAAGCAAGAGCCTGCGCCTCTGTTCTTTTTACATTGTCGGCCATCAGGCAGGCAAAGTTTACTCCCTCTCTGATAAATAAAAGTTTCGATGCTACAGATTTAAGATTGTCCATATCGTCATCTTTTCCTGCAAAGATATATTCCATCTGATACGCCAGACCTTCTTTGGACGGATCCATATAATTTCCCAGATGATTCATCAGATATTGCTGGAACAAAACCTGGGAAGTATAGTTATTATCTGCGATCACTCCATCCGGCATCTCCATTCCCTGTTGTAGCTGTCTTCCGGAAACCAACGTGTCTTTACTTATTGTGCTTGTGGAAACTTCACGTCCGGACGGCAAAACCAGTTCCAATACTCCCATCTTCATAATTCTCTTTATCACAGTAATCGGATTATTCACCGGATTCTGCGCCGGTGCCGGTTGTGTTGTCTGTGTATCTCCACTTCCAAACTGCTGACCTGATGAAGCATTTTCCTGTTGCTGTTTTTTAGCTGCCTCTTCCGCAGCCTGCTGACTTTTCTGAGATGCCTGATTCATTTCAGAATCATATCTGTCGATTGATCCTCCCGACTCTGCCTGGCTTGCTTTCAGATTCGCTTCTTCTGTTTTCTTCTCGCGATCAGACATTCTGTTAAGAAGGGCCTGTACCCCCTGACTTCCAAGAGTTTCCTGCATATACTGCACGATCTGCTGATAAAAAACTTCTCCGTTATCATCTGTCAGAAGCCGGTATCCGGTAAGCCCGCTATGCTCCAGACTAAGTTTCTGACTATTCTGCTTTAATACCGGTTTCATATAGGATTCCAGATTGTCACAGATTTTCGCAAGATTCAGCTGTCCGCCTCCCATAGAACCATCAAGTGCAAACAGATCATAGTCCTCCAGAAGCTTCTTATCATACTGTCCAAACACCGAATACAGTCCAATATCCATGCTGTTTAGAATCTGCGTTCTGGCAGATGCCATTCGCACAGATTCTATGCTTGTGCACACCAGGGATAAAAGCAGACTAAGTATCAGTGCCAGAAATACAGTAATGCTCCCTCTCGTCTCCTTATAATTTCTCATGCAGGAAGTACACCTCCTTCTCTTTCTCAATACATTATTTCATAAATAACTATAAGTTCCTGTGCCTGTACAGTTGAACTCCCAAACAATGTATTGGTTAAATAGAATTACTCTGTTTGGCGATCTTTGAAAGAATGCTCTGTACCAGTTCGGTCAGCTGCTCTTTGAAACTGATGACAAGTCCGATCAGGACTACAAGAATTAAAATGATCTCTACAACACCTACAGCGTCCTCTTCCTCCACGAATCTTCGTAACAGTTCGTTTTGATTTTTTATTTTCCATATCAATCGTCCCATCTTTTCCTCCGTATGTCTCATATCTTCTTTCCTTTATCATGTTCCATAAAATGACAGAAAGGCCGGAATCATAACGATTGCCATCACGACCATCAGCATCATGATCATCGGTACCAGAAGCTTTGTTGCGGCAGCTTCTCCGAGAACGCGTGCCTTTCTCTTGCGTTCTTCCCAGGCTTCCATAGATTCTCTTTCAAGCATATCTGCCATCTGTCTGCTGCCTTTCTGAAGATTTTGGATGAGAAGTGTGGCAAAAGTTTTATATTTCGCCTGTCCACATCTTTCTCCGAATCTTCTGTACGCCTCACTCTCAGAAACTCCGCTTTCCATTTCATAACAAACGATCCGTATCTCATCATACGCCGGTCTTGGCTTTGATTTTTTCTTTCTGCTATAATCCAGCGAAATTTTCTGAAATGCCTTCCTTACCGTCATTCCCGCCTGAACCAGAAGTGTAAATTTCATGATCAGCCCGGGATAATCCATCAGAAGTTCTTCATACCTTTTCTGAAGCTGAACCTGTTCTTCCCTTCCCTTCATTACAAGAATTGCCATCGCCGCAACAAGAAACAAACCTGTCAGGAGCATTCCTGAAGTATCCGCAGGGCTTTCCCACTGTATCTTTTTTCCATCCAGCTTATCCGGAAGATAATAATAAGCCGGATCGTTTTGCTGCTCGTTATATCGTGGCACTGCCTCTGCCAGATCTTTCTGCGCCTGTTCTTCTCTGGTCAGTTTCTTATCCTGTTTCGGTTCTTCCTGTTCTTCCAGTTCTTTTTCCGGTACCTGTATGTACATGGAGACCGGTTCTTCTCCATCCACGGATACCATAAATTCCTTCTCATATGATCCTGTATCCTCCTTTTCCAGACGGTATCCCTGAGGATACACTTGTCTGCCATTTCCCGCGGTAAGGATCATCCCAAGTAAATTCCCGGATATTGCCACCACCATAAATAGTCTGATTCCTTCTTTTCCTCCAATCCCGGAAGATGGAATCCATCCTTTTTTCCACCCGGCCAGTGCACACAAAAGTATGATAAAAATGACAATATGTACCCACATTTGTACTGTCACACCTCAATATCTACGATCTTTCTGCCAAGCCAGTATGCCGTAGCATAAATAGCAAGGCAGATACTCATTGCTGCAATTCCAAAGGGATTTCCATAAAGAACACTTAAGAAGCCCGGCGAGGTCAACTGTAAATACATAATGATACCCGCAGGCATAAGACTCATGATCATCTGCTCTGATTTCTTGGCAGCCAGGGTTGCTTCTATCTCTTTCTTAACATCAATCTTATCTCCCAGCATACGCGCAACTTTCTGGATCACACGATTCATATCACCACCCGTACGCTTGGCTGTATAAAACACTGATGCAAAATTCTCGATATCTTCCACCTGGCTTCTTGATCCCAGATCCAGAAACAATTCCTCTAAAGGAACACTGATATGCTGCTGACTTTCAATATAACGAAATTCTTCTACAATATCCGTTCCTTTTCCATATAATCGCTCCAGATCCCTGACACAGGTCTTTATTGCACTTTCCACAGAATATCCAGCCTGAACCGCAACACTCAGAGAGGTTAGCGCATCCTTAAACTGGTAATTCAGCTTCTTTCTTCTTTCCCTGATCATACGGTTCTGCTGCCATTTCAGATAAAATACTAAAGCCGGAAATATAAGAAACAGTACCCAGACACTTCTGTAAAAAAGATAATCTGCCACAACACAAAGTGCCGCTGCCTGTCCTGCATATTTCATAAATTCTTTCACCGTAAAATGATAATGATTATAGTCCCGTTTCAGATAACGCTGTTCTTTTTCTTTCCCTTTCATAGTTCAATCCCCGCTCTTTCCAGTTTTTCCACATTGAGGAGGGAAGCGGTCTTTACCAGTCCTTTTCCCTCCTGCCATTGATACAATGGCCGAATCTGAATTTCTCCATTTTCGAAACCACACACTTCAGTTACCTCTAACAGCTTTCTTGATTTATCTCTCATTCGTCCCAGATGTACCAGAATATCCACGCCGGATGCGATCTGTCTCCTGATAGCCTCCAAAGGAAGGTCAACACCCATAAGGACCATTGTTTCCAGACGGGATAACATATCTCTGGCAGAATTGGCGTGGGCAGTTGACAGCGACCCTTCATGCCCCGTATTCAATGCCTGAAGCATATCCATTGCCTCTCCGCCTCTGACTTCTCCCACTATGATCCTGTCAGGGCGCATTCGAAGTGCTGATTTGATCAGATCCCTGATCGTAACGGACACTGCGCCCTCCATGTTGGCCATCTTTGCTTCCAGACGTACCAGATTGTCTATTCCCCTGATGCGAAGCTCTGCATTATCCTCAATCGTGATCAGTCTTTCATCTTTGGGAATATATTCTGACATGGCTGCAAGAAATGTAGTTTTACCGCTTCCGGTTCCGCCGCCTATGACCATGGAATATCTCGCCTTTACAAGTTTCTGCAGAAAATCTGCGCATTCCTGAGTAATGCTTCCCAGTGCGATCAACTTTTCCATTGTAATGGGGTGTTCGGGGAAACGCCGTATCGTAAGAATCGGACCGTTTAACGCTACCGGGTAGATTACTGCATTGACTCTGGAACCATTCTCCAGTCTGGCATCCACGATTGGCATGGATTCATTGATCACGCGGTTACATTTACCTACGATCTGCTGAATCACATCTTCCAGCTTTTCAGCAGAAGTAAAGCTTTTATGCCATCTGATCAGTCTGCCATCCCTCTCTACAAAAATCGTATCAGGTCCATTTACCATGATTTCAGTAACTGTCTCATCATCTACCAGTTCCTGCAAAACATCCAGTTTGCGGACGGAATAAAACAATTCCTGACGAAGCTGCACTTTTTCTTTCAGCGCAAGACGGACGTCCTTCATCTGATTCAGGATCAGTTCATCAATTACATCAAGAATCTCTTTATCAGATAACTCTCTCGACAAATCCAGTTCCTCCATTAACATCTGGCGCAAAGTTCTAAATACATCTTTATTCATCCTTTTTCCTTTCTCAGAAGGTTTCTCACATAATCTCCCAGTTCACTCCACATCAACTGTTCAATATATCCTGACGGCGGACCGGTCATCATATGAAAAGGCGGACTGATCTTCTCTGTCTTTTCCAGTATCTGAGGATAATCCCAGATTCGGACCAGATTTTCAAACTGGGCAATCTTGCACTGCGAAACTGTATCAGACAACACCGGCATATAAATCTTCTTACACATATCCAGAAGCTGGAAATTCTCATCAATCCCACATCCTATATCCAGCACGATCACCTCATATGAACTATCAAGCATGATCATCTGTAAAAGCCTTTCCCAGTCCTGCCAGGCTGTTGTGTGAATGTCTGCCGGCATTTGCACAGGCGGTATATAATCCAGATTGTTTATAGTCTGTATCATACTGTTCATCTTATAGAGAAGATTCTGGTTATCCTGCCGCACATAATAAAGAAGATCACTTAAATTATGCGCAAATCCCTTTCCCATCAGTTCCTCAAATCCGGAATATTCCTCCAGATTCAGATAAAGAACTGCCCTGTCTTTGGCAAGTATCTGTCCAAGTGTCAATGCAAAAGAAGTTTTCAGACAACGCCCCAACGGAGAAAAAACTCCAATAAGCTCTGTCGTCTTTTTTAAAACCGCAAGCTGATCAGATACTGTCTTTTTTTCAGCACCATAACATGCCATCACTTCCCGAAGTACATCCGAAGAAGACTGGTACTTATACACGCTCGGATACTGGTCAAGTTCCGGAGGATGTACCCCTTCCGATAAAATAATGACCTTTCCGATATCCATTTCCCGGACCTCGCGGCACATCGCACGCCCGGAAATCAACAGCAACTCTATATGTGTATGTTTCCCATAGGCAATCAGCTTCTCCACAGTTGTAAATGCCTGTATTTCAAATGGAATATTCTTTTTCTGGTTCAGGTAGTCCATAAAATTCAGCGCATAATCCACTTCCAGATCACATACTGCAAAAATATTTCTTTGCAATAGACACCTCCTGCATATAACAACACACTGACAAAAACAGGAATCGTAAAGTGGAAATTCTCCGGTGCAGAAATATCTTTACTCCGATAGGGAGTGATCTTTCCCGTACTCACTGTATCCTCTGCATATTTTATAAAATAAAGAATCCGTTCACAGAAATTGTGATTGAAGATCAGAAGCACAGCAGCAATACCTGCGCCTGCCAGAAAAGAAAAAAGAATACATTTCCAGATAGCCCCAAGGCCCATT
>JBNMJT010000131.1:0-6215 GCA_050873945.1 Dorea sp. | reverse complement strand
ATGTAGTGAACCTGTTTGAGCCCCAAAGGGGCGAGTTGTGAACGGAATTCCTTTGTTTTTAGGGGATTCTGGCTCTCTTAGTTTTTCTTAGGACATGGAACCTGAACAAGAACCACTTTATACTGTTTTCTTCAAGGACCGAGAGGCCACCTCCGTTAATCAACTAAATAGAAAACTTCAATTCAAAAACCTCCGCCGGTATATAATGCTTACTAACCACCAGTATCTCCTCATTCTCATCATACACATTCTCCTGTGTCATAAGGAAAGAATCGTGGCTGGAAAGCTTATAATTCTTCGCAGAGAAGTTACCCGCGGTAGAATACGTAACACAGCGGCTGCAGTGATGCCCCTGTTCATAGCAGGTATGCTCCAGAAATTCTAACAATGCATCCGTGCTGTTCAGGTCGATCTGGAGTCTGCCGACCAGTTCAATCGGAATAAAGCTTAAAGAATATGCGATGGTATGTCCTTCATGCTTATACCAGCGGTCGACGATGACAACAGCGGCGGTGTAGTGGTCAAAATTGTCTAAAATGGATTTTGACGGCGGCTCGATACGGAAATCAAGTTCAACACTGTCCAGTTCTTCCTGGCAGCAGTCGTGGACAGGATGTGTCATACTGCCATCGGAAGACAGCGTTTCATCTGAAGCGCTGTTTTCCGCATCTGCAACAGCTGCGGAATCTGCAGAACCGGCTCTCCGTGGATGCTTGCGTCCCCTGGAACCGGCAGCTTTAGGCTCGCGCACAAAATGTCCGACACCCTGTACATCTTTGATCAGTCCGTCTTCTCTTAATAAAGTAAGCGCTTTCCGTAGTGTCATACGGCTGACATTCATAGTCGCAGAAAGTGTAGTCTCGGACGGAAGCTGGGAACCGGGTTCATAAGTTCCGTTCTGGATCAGTTCATATAATTCGTTGTATATTTTTACATGTTTTAATTTCTTTGTTTTAGACTTGTCTGTTTTTGTTTCCATAAATTCAGTTACTCCTGTATATTAAAAATATAGAAATAGCAAGGGAATAAGATATAACAGGATCTTCTATATAAAATCTATACCAAAATCTACGTCAATAAAAATTTCCGGATAAAGCATAAGAAATAATTATTTAGAGTGATTCCTATTATTAATACAGTAAGAATATATAGAAGCACATGTATAATCTGACTCCGACTCTATTAAAATAATAAAAGTAAACATGGTAAAAGTCAATGTCATTTCCGACTTGTCTAATTTATACAACCAGACATTGTAAAAGATGCACAAAAACGGATGATGATATTTGTAAAATATTGCATATTGCAAATATACAAGTATAGATATAGAATAGACAACAGCGAGACAAGTAGTAGACATGTATAAAAACAATATTTAACATTTTATTTTCAGGAGGATGAATATCATGCAGAATTATTCAGGAGAAGTAGGATTACAGTATCATTTACAAATCAGACCGGGAGACGTTGGACGTTACGTTATCATGCCTGGTGATCCAAAGAGATGTGCGAAGATCGCAAAACATTTTGACGATGCAAAACTGATCGCAGACAGCAGAGAGTACATCACTTACACAGGTTACTTAGATGGAGAAAAAGTAAGTGTAACATCAACAGGTATCGGCGGACCGTCAGCATCTATCGCACTCGAAGAGCTGACACTTTGCGGAGCAGATACATTTATCCGTGTCGGAACATGCGGAGGAATTGAACTGGATGTCAAAGGTGGAGACATCGTAGTTGCAACAGGAGCAATCCGTATGGAAGGAACAAGTAGAGAGTATGCACCGATCGAGTATCCGGCAGTTGCAGACCTTGATGTAACAAATGCACTGGTTGCAGCAGCAAAAGAACTTGGACATACATACCATGCAGGTGTGGTACAGTGTAAAGATGCATTCTACGGACAGCACGAGCCGGAGAGAATGCCGGTAAGCTACGAACTGCTGAACAAATGGGAAGCATGGAAACGTATGGGATGCAAAGCTTCTGAGATGGAGTCAGCAGCACTTTTCATCGCTGCAAGCCATTTAAGAGTACGTTGCGGATCTAACTTCCTTGTAGTAGGAAATCAGGAAAGAAATGCACTTGGAATGGAAAATCCAATTGTACATGATACAGAAGCAGCTATCACAGTTGCTGTAGAAGCAATCAGAAAACTGATCAAAGCAGACCGCGAGAAATAAGATCAGAACGGAAGAAACAAAGGAAAAGCAAACGCAGATAAAGCGAATGCAGCTGAAATAGACGGAGGAACGAGATGAAAGTCTTTTTAAATTTATTGGGGATTGTGGTTGTAATCGGACTGATCTTTCTGATTTCCTGGGATCGTAAGAATATCCGCTGGAAAGCAGTAGGGAAAGCAATCATTGCACAGTTTGTCATTGCAATCTTACTTGTAAAAGTCCCGGTTGGTAAGATGGTTGTATCTGCCATATCGGACGGTGTAACAGCAGTTATCAACTGCGGACAGAATGGTCTGTCATTTGTATTCGGAAGCCTGGCAGACAGCAGTGCTCCGACAGGAAGTATCTTTATTGTACAGACACTTGGTAACATTATCTTCGTATCTGCACTGGTAAGTTTACTTTATTACCTTGGAGTGCTTGGATTCGTAGTAAAATGGATCGGTAAAGCAGTTGGAAAACTGATGGGGACAACAGAAGTAGAAAGCTTCGTTGCAGTTGCCAACATGTTCTTAGGCCAGACGGACAGCCCGATTCTGGTAAGCAAATATATCGGAAACCTGACAGACAGTGAGATCCTGGTTATCCTGGTATCCGGTATGGGAAGTATGTCAGTATCCATCCTCGGAGGATATCATGCACTTGGTATCCCGATGGAATATCTTCTGATCGCCAGCGCACTGGTACCGGTTGGAAGTATCCTCGTTGCAAAAATGTTACTGCCGCAGACAGAGCCTGTACAGTCTATCACAGACGTAAAGATGGACAACAAAGGTAATAATGCCAACGTGATCGATGCGATCGCAGAAGGTGCCGGAACAGGTATGCAGATGGTAATCGCTATCGCTGCATCTCTGGTAGGTATCATCGGTATCGTTGCAGTGATCAACATGATTCTTGGATTTGCAGGAATCAGCCTGGAGCAGATTTTCTCTTATGTATTCGCACCATTTGGTTTCCTGATGGGACTTGATACCAATCAGGTACTGATGGAGGGAGCATTCCTTGGAAACAAACTGATCGTAAATGAGTTCGTTGCATTCCAGGATCTGGGAAAAATCTTATCATCCTTAGATTACAGAACAGGAATCGTATGCTCCATCTCCCTTTGCGGATTTGCGAACCTTTCAAGCCTTGGTATCTGTGTATCCGGTATTGCTGTACTCTGCCCGGAAAAGAAGAGTACACTTTCAAGACTGGTATTCAGAGCAATGCTCGGTGGTGTATTCGTAAGTATCTTAAGTGCGATGATCGTAGGACTGATCACACTGTTCTAATATAAGATCAATTATAAGATTCATGTTAAGGTTGATATTAAGTATAATTGAAAATGTATAATGAAAGCAGATAGAGAATTCTGGAACAGGAATGCAAATACGTTACTGTTCCAGATATTTGACATACGAGAATTAAGAAGGTGTATAATATGAACGAAAAGAAATATAAAAGAATATTTACCGTAGTCATAGATTCACTCGGCGCCGGAGAGATGCCGGACGCCGCTTCTTATGGTGATGCGGGGACAGATACCCTGGGACATATTGCGGCAAATGTAGAAGAGTTTAAAATTCCGAATCTGCAGAAACTTGGAATTGCGAACTTAAAAGATCTTGCAGGTGTTGCATCTGTAGAAAAACCGTTGGCTTACTATGGAAAATTAAGAGAAGCAAGTAACGGAAAAGACACAATGACCGGACACTGGGAGATGATGGGACTTCACATCACCACTCCGTTCAAGACATTTACAGAGACGGGATTTCCAAAGGAACTGATCGATGAACTGTCAAAGAGAACAGGCCGTACGATCATTGGAAATAAGAGTGCCAGCGGAACCGAGATCCTGGACGAACTGGCAGAAGAAGAGATCGCAACCGGACATATGATCGTCTACACATCTGCAGACTCTGTGCTTCAGATCTGTGGGAATGAAGAGACATTTGGCCTGGATGAATTGTACCGCTGCTGTGAGATCGCCCGCGAGATCACGATGAAAGATGAGTGGAAAGTCGGACGTGTCATCGCAAGACCATACGTCGGTAAGAAAAAAGGCGAGTTCAAACGTACCAGCAACCGTCATGACTACGCATTAAAGCCATATGGAAGAACTGCGCTGAATGCATTAAAGGATGCAGGTCTGGATGTTATTTCCGTTGGTAAGATCTTCGATATCTTTGACGGAGAAGGAATCACGGAGTCAAACAAATCCAAGAGTTCCGTACACGGAATGGAGCAGACGATCGAGATCGCAAAGAGAGATTTTGAAGGATTCTGCTTTGTCAATCTGGTAGACTTTGATGCTCTGTGGGGACACAGAAGAGATGTCAAAGGATATGCACAGGAGCTTGAAAAGTTTGATGTCAAACTTGGGGAATTATTAGGTGAACTGAAGGAAGACGACCTTCTGATCATCACCGCTGATCATGGAAATGATCCGACACATACCGGAACTGACCACACAAGAGAAAAGGTACCGTTCCTTGCATACTCTCCATCTATGAAAGAAGCAGGAGAACTTGAAGAAGCAGACACATTTGCCATTATCGGAGCAACGATCGCAGACAACTTCGGTGTTGAGATGCCGGAAGGAACGATCGGACATTCGATCCTGGATAAACTGAATTAAAAGAAGTGAATCAGACAAACTGAAATTAGTAAACCTATCACAATGAATGAAAAAAGAAAGGCAAGAAATTATGAATACAAGTGAAGTTTTAAAAATTGTTGACCACACATTATTAACACAGACAGCTACATGGGAAGATATCAAAACGATTCTTGACGACGGAATCAAATACGAAACAGCTTCTGCATGTATCCCGGCTGCATACGTAAAACAGGCAGCAGAATACGTAGAGGGAAAACTTCCAATCTGTACAGTTATCGGATTCCCGAACGGATACAGCACAACAGCAACAAAAGTATTCGAGACAAAAGATGCGATCGCTAACGGAGCATCTGAGATCGATATGGTAATCAACATCGGATTCTTAAAAGACGGAAGATACGATGAAGTAGAAGAAGAGATCCGTCAGATTCACGAAGCATGCGATGGAAAGATATTAAAAGTCATCATCGAGACTTGCCTTCTGACAGAAGAAGAGAAGATCAAGATGTGTGAAATCGTAACAAAAGCCGGAGCAGAATTCATCAAGACATCTACAGGATTCTCTACAGCCGGAGCAACATTTGACGATGTAAAACTGATGCATGATCATGTTGGAGAAGGTGTGAAGGTAAAAGCAGCAGGCGGAATCAGCTCATTCGACGACGCTGAGAAATTCATGAGCCTCGGAGCAGACAGACTTGGAACAAGCCGTCTGGTAAAGATCATGAAAAATACAGATAACGGTGCAGGATACTAAGATATGAGTTCTTTGTGTGCATTAAGCATTGTAACAGCAGTCCTCTGTGGTATCTGGTCTTATCTTGCAGGAATCGCCGGACTGATCGGCTGGGCCGGCTTTGCGGGATGCACCACCTACTTTGCGTGCGGAAAACATGGCATAAGCGGGGTAAAAAAGACTATGACTACGAATCTTACAGGAGTTCTGTGCGGAATGACGATCATTACACTCAGTAAAATCAATCCGATATTTGGAAATCTTGGGATCTGGTGCGGAATCATTACATTCGTGATGTGCATTATCGCAAAATCTGAGTGGTTTGACTTCTGCCCGGGAACATTCATGGGATGTTTTACAACATTTGCGGCGGATGGAAACTGGAGTGTGCTTGTGGTATCACTGGTGATCGGAGCAGTTCTGGGATTTGCCTGTGAGTATGGAGGAAACTGGCTGTATCAGGCAGTGACTGAGGAAAAAGAATGTGGTACATGTGTGGAAGGAAATGTATTACAGGAGAAGAAAGAGATTGAATAAGAGAAAGCTTTGCTGTTTTGTGAGGAACAAGATGGCAAAGCTTTTCTATTGTAAAAATAATTGTTTTTTAATAATATTTCTTGCTTAATATCCGTCAGATGATATAATAAGAAAAAGTGTGCACGTAAACGCAAAAGGCGGAGGAACAAGT
>JBNMJT010000130.1:0-6218 GCA_050873945.1 Dorea sp. | reverse complement strand
TGGAGAAGGTGTTGGAAAATCTTAAAGGACAAAATTCTGCGTTGGGTTTTCAAAATTTGACTGTTTGAGGCGTATGCCGAGTTTCAAATTTTGAAAGCCCGCTTTTAGCAGAATTTTGTCCCTTTAGATTTTCCCGCCGACGGAATCTGAACAGGAAAGAGTTCCTAAGTTTTATGCAGGTCCGGGTAACGACCGCTTCATGCATTAAATATCCTTTATAGTTCCATCAATTCCAATCGTCACCACCTGCCAAGGAATAAACTTCCCACTTGCTTTCAACGCCTCCGTAGCAGCATGTTCCAGTCCTCCGCAGCAAGGAACTTCCATACGGACGATAGTAAGACTCTTGAAATCATTATGCTTGATGATCTCGGTTAATTTCTCCGTATAATCAACTGCATCCAACTTCGGACATCCAATCAGTACAACGTGATTCTTAATGAATTCATTGTGGAAGTTGCCATATGCATATGCCGTACAGTCGGCTGCGATCAGCAGATTGGCATTCTGGAAATATGGTGCGCTCAGCGGTGCAAGCTTGATCTGTACCGGCCACTGACGGAGCTGGCTTTCCATGGAGTAAGCTGTCGGTGTACTTCCTGACATATTATTAGAAGCATTTGTATCATTATTATGAGAGTGCTCAACCGAACGTGACATAGAACCCGGGCATCCGCCGTGAGGGGCTGCGTGATGGATTTCACGAGCCATAGCTCCCGGACATCCGCCGTGATGTGCAGCAGCATCGTTATCGTGTGCATGAGCTTTCTTTGCATCCAGATGTTTCTTAAGTGCTTCCGGTCCCTTTGCAGCAAGATGAGCTTTTACGGCATCATCATCGTAAGCATCTGCTTCACGTTCTTCGAACGTGATTGCATTGGTCGGACAGGCCGGCAGGCAGTCGCCGAGACCATCGCAGAAATCGTCACGCATTAAACGGGCTTTTCCATCTACCATCTGAATGGCTCCTTCATGACAGGCGTTGGCACATGCGCCGCATCCGTTACATTTTTCTTCATTTATATGGATAATTTTTCTGATCATATTGAATCTCCTTTTCATAAAAAATATATTGTATCAGCTGTCTTGCAGGTAATAGTGTACTATAAAGAAGAAAAAGGATGTTGTTGGAATAACAACAAAAATGAAAATAATTGCAATACTTTACTGAGAAGGAGTGTAATGTATCTGCGGTGCATTTGAAATAATAAATGTAAAGTATGGAAAAATAACAGAAAAATGTGTTAAAATTTGTCCCAGAGCAGATATTCTGTAAGAAATATAGTAGGAAAAGAGGAAGATATATGGCACAGATTTATGCATCGAAGACAGATGAGATCCAGAAGTATGAGACCGAGCATGAAAATGAAGTGCGCCGGCTGGCAGGGGAATGTATGGTCCTTTTGGAGAATGACGGGGTATTACCATTTTCAGGGGAGATAAAGAAAATTGCATTATATGGAACCGGAGCCAGACATACGGTGAAAGGCGGAACCGGATCCGGGGATGTCAATGTAAGAAAGACAGTTTCAATCGCACAGGGATTAGAGGAAGCCGGATTTGAGATTGTTACGGAAGGATGGCTTGACAGATACGATCATGATCTGAAAGAAGCACAGGAAGCATATCTGAAAAAATTAAAAGATATTTCAGATGAGACAGGAGAACCATCGGTGATCGCAGGCTTCAAACATCCATTTAAAGAACCGGAACAGCCGGTGATCGGAGATGCAGATGTAAAAGATGCAGATGCAGCTGTCTATGTGATCGCAAGAAATTCCGGTGAGGGAAAGGACCGTCTTGCCGAAAAGGGAGACTATTATCTGAGCGACAGAGAACTTGAGAACATCCGGTTTATGACAGAGCATTATCAGAACTGTGTTGTATTACTGAATACAGGCGGAGTGATAGATCTGACAGAACTGAAGAAGATTTCCGGGGTACAGGCAATTCTTCTGACCGGACAGACAGGGAATATGGGCGGCCATGCAGTCGTGGATGTCTTGACAGCAAAAACGGTTCCATCAGGGAAATTAACGGATACATGGGCAGGATCTTATGAAGATTACCCGTCATCACGGACATTCAGTTACCGGGATGAGAATCTGGATGATGAATACTACAGCGACGGAATCTATGTCGGATACCGTTACTTTGATACATTTGGAATTATGCCGTTATACTGCTTTGGATATGGAAAGGGATATACGGATTTTTCATTAGAGACGAAAGAAGTGACTGCGGATGAGAAGCTGGTTAAGGTAAAAGTAGAAGTGATGAATACCGGCAAAGTATATCCGGGAAGAGAGGTCGTACAGGTCTATTATTCTGCACCGGACGGAGTGATGGAAAAACCAACGCAGGAACTTGCGGGATTTGCCAAGACGAAGCTTCTTGCACCGGGAGAAAAAGAAGTGGTAACCATTACATTTGCGACAGAAGACATGGCATCTTATGACAGCTACGATGCAGCATGGGTTATGGAAGAAGGCGAGTACACGATCCGTGTGGGTAACAGCTCCCGTACAACGGAAGTGGCAGCGATCATAGATCTGGATGAAACGGTTCAGACGGTTCAGTTAAAAAATGTAATGAAGGATACAGAACTGGTAAAAGAGATCCATCACATGGTTCCGATCTTTGATCTGGAACTGGATGATACACCATTTATGCGTCCGATCCTGATCTATGCAGAAAACTTTAAGAAAAAGATCATGGAATATGAAGTGATGCGTACCGTACTGGAAGATAAACGACCGGACGAAGTATTAACACTGGAAGATGTGAAGAACGGAACTGCAACGCTCGAGGAACTGACGGCACAGCTGACGGTAGAAGAGATGGCAGATCTTTGCGTGGGGACAGAACGGCTGGAAGAAGGCGGCAGTGTAATCGGAGCTTCCTCTGCGTGTGTACCGGGAGCTGCCGGAGATACCACTTCAGCCTTGCTCGAAAGTCGTAAGATCCCGAACCTGATCCTGGCGGACGGACCGGCGGGACTTCGGTTACAGACACATTTTAAAACGGATAAAGAAGGAAATAAATTACCGGGCGGAGAACAGTTTGGAATGGAAATTACACCATTTCCAGAAGAACAGCCGGAAGGAACACAGGATTATTACCAGTACTGCACGGCAATTCCGATCGCAACGACACTGGCACAGTCATGGGATATGGATCTTATCCAGAGAATGGGTGAGATTGTCGGAGAAGAGATGGAACGCTTCCATATTCATCTGTGGCTGGCACCGGGTATGAATATCCACAGGAATCCACTGTGTGGCCGTAACTTTGAATATTATTCAGAAGATCCGCTGCTTACCGGATTGTGTGCGGCGGCAGACACCAGAGGTGTACAGTCTTACAAAGGACACGGAACAACGATCAAGCATTTTGCAGCAAATAATCAGGAAGATAACCGGATGTTCACGAATGCGCACGTCAGCGAACGTGCATTAAGGGAAATCTATCTGAAAGGATTCGAAATTGCGGTGAAGACAGCACAGCCATATGCGATCATGACATCGTATAATCTGATCAATGGAACACATGCTGCCAATCATTATGACATGCTTCAGAATGTAGCGCGTGATGAATGGGGATTTGAAGGTCTCATTATGACAGACTGGTATACATCCCAGGATGTATCGGCTATGGGAATGGCATCGGAGAGTGGAAAATACAGTTACTCCGACAGCGTACAGTGCATCAAGGCAGGCAATGATCTTCAGATGCCGGGATGCCGGAAGAATGTAGAGGATATTGTGGAGGCTGTGAAGAATGGTAAAATTACCAAAGCAGATCTGCAGAGATGTGCAAAACATATCCTTGGAGTTGCGCTGAAGACATTATAAAATTTTGAACAGAAATATGAAAATATAAGAATTTGTAAATTAGAAGCAATTATCGTATAAGAAAAGAAAAAAAAAGACAGACAATATAAAAAAGTCGGTCTGTTTTTTCTTTGTTTTTCTTTTTCTAAAAAATATCTAAACAGTGTTGACAAAAATATGTGGGAGTGCTATCTTAATAGTCGAAAGGTGTTAGCACTCAGATATAAAGAGTGCTAATAACCAGAAACCGAAAGGAGGAGGTACCGGTGATAAACCATGAAGAACTGAGTGAAAGAAAACTGAAAATACTTCATGCGGTCATTCAGAATTATCTGGAGACAGGCGAGCCGGTTGGTTCCAGAACGATTTCCAAGTACACGGATCTGAATCTTAGTTCAGCAACGATCCGTAACGAGATGGCAGATCTGGAAGAGATGGGATATATCATCCAGCCTCATACGTCGGCAGGACGTATTCCTTCGGATAAAGGATACAGGCTCTATGTAGATATGCTGATGGAGGAGAAAGAGCAGGAGCTGAATGAGATGCAGGATCAGATGCTTGACAAAGCAGATAAGATGGATCAGCTTTTGAAACAGGCAGCAAAGGTTCTTGCAACGAATACCAACTATGCAACGATGGTTTCCACTCCGATGAACAATTCAAACAAGATCAAGTTCATCCAGTTATCTATGGTAGATGAGGAACAGGTGATCGCAGTCATCGTACTGGGAGGTAATGTGATCAAGAATAAGATCATTAATATTGATGAGCCGATCAGTAATGAGAATCTGCTGAAGCTGAATATGCTGCTGAATACAACGCTCAACGGTATGTCGATCGAAGAGATTAACCTGGGACTGATCGCCAGATTAAAGGAGCAGGCAGGAATCCACAGTCAGGTAGTCGGATATGTACTGGATGCGGTTGCGGATGCGATTCATGTAGATGATGATATGCAGATCTACACAAGCGGCGCGACGAACATTTTCAAATATCCGGAATTAAGTGATAACCAGAGTGCACAGGAGATCATCAGTGCATTTGAGGAGAAGCAGCAGTTATCCGAACTGGTCACACAGACACTGGCGCAGGATGAGAATACCGGCATTCAGGTATATATCGGAGATGAGACTCCGGTACAGACCATGAGAGACTGCAGTGTCGTAACTGCAACGTATGAATTAGGTGACGGTATGAAGGGAACGATAGGAATTATCGGGCCGAAGCGTATGGATTATGAACATGTTTTAAAATCTATGAAACGTCTCCAGACAGAACTGGATCAGATGTTTCATAAGAATGATAGAAAGGTGGAATAACCCTTGGAAAATAAGCAGGAAAAAAGCCAGGAAGATATGGTAAAAGAAGCTGTGGAAGAGGCAAAGAAATCTGCTGCGGAAGCACAGGAAGCTGAAGCGGATACAGAAGAGACAACAGAAACTTCGGAAGAAGCGGAAAACGAAGAAGCCGAAGAGACAGCGCAAGATACAGAAAAGAAATCTGGCAAAAAATTATTTGGCAAGAAAAAAGATAAAAAAGACGAGAAGATTGAAGAGCTTACAGATAAGCTTACCCGTCAGATGGCAGAGTTTGATAACTTCCGCAAACGTACAGAAAAGGAAAAATCCCAGATGTACGAAGTTGGAGCGAAAGATATCATAGAGAAGATTCTCCCGGTTGTAGACAACTTTGAAAGAGGTCTGGATGCAGTGAAGGAAGAAGACAAAGAAGATCCGTTCGTTCAGGGAATGGAGAAGGTGTATAAGCATCTGCTTACCACTCTGGAAGGAATCGAGGTTAAGCCTATTGAAGCAGTAGGCCAGCCGTTTGATCCGAATTTCCACAACGCAGTGATGCATGTGGAAGATGAAAACTTCGGCGAGAATATTGTTGCCGAAGAATTTCAGAAGGGTTACACATACCGTGATTCAGTCGTAAGACACAGCATGGTAAAAGTAGCGAACTAGAAACAAGAACATTCACAATTATCAGAATAAAAAATCATACAGGAGGAATTTATCATGGGTAAAATTATAGGTATTGATTTAGGAACAACAAACAGCTGTGTAGCCGTAATGGAAGGTGGACAGCCAACAGTTATCGCCAACACAGAAGGTGCAAGAACAACTCCATCTGTAGTAGCATTCACAAAGACAGGTGAGCGTCTTGTCGGAGAACCTGCAAAACGTCAGGCAGTAACAAACGCAGAGAGAACAATCTCTTCTATTAAGAGAGAGATGGGATCTGATTACAAAGTAACAATCGAAGATAAGAAATATTCTCCACAGGAGATCTCAGCAATGATCCTTCAGAAACTGAAAGCTGATGCAGAAGGATACCTTGGAGAAAAAGTAACAGAAGCTGTTATCACAGTACCTGCTT
>JBNMJT010000129.1:0-6306 GCA_050873945.1 Dorea sp. | reverse complement strand
TATCGCGTCTGCCATTCCGCCATTTCCGCTTGACAAAATGTATAATATCATAGTCCGACGGAAAATGCAAACGTTTTTTGCAAAAAATTGAAATTTTTTTAATTTTTTCTTCAAATACGATTTTTAACTCTCTAAATGCAACCAATAGAGCAGAGAACAAAAACAATATTAGTTAATCTCAATTCCATTTACTTCCAGATGATCATCGATCGCAATCACCAGACAACGGCGGCCGTCGATCTCACGTGTCTCCACCAGATCGGCTCTTTCCGGATTAACTTTCACTAAGACATCCGGTGTCTCAATCTGGAAAGTCTTGGCGCTGGCGATATTGGAGGCGAGCAGTGTTCCGTGTACGCCGACCGTTTCATCGAATTCATCATCGAAGGATTCCAGCTTTTCTTCGGCAACTCCGCTGCGGGTCAGGAGCTTCTTGACATCGGTTTTGGATAACTCCAGCGGTTCCGGTTCTTCCTTGGCCTGTTCGATCATTTCGTTTAAGTTATCGTGGATATTGCGGACTACTTCATAGTTACTGTCTTCACCGAGGGTATCGCTTACGATTGCCTGGAAGGTTGTCTTCTGGTCGCCGGCAGTCAGTGGTGTGGTGCTTCCAAGGACATGCTCTACGAAATAAGGCTGTAACTCTTCCGGCTTCTTCGTATAATAAAGGACATTATGTACGTCAGTTGCACGGTCCTGGAATGCAGGGAATAAGAATCCCTTGACCGGAGCCTCTACGAACCAGTCGCGGATACGGTCTTCGATGTTATTGGTCTGCGCGTTATAAGTAAGTCCGGCTTTTGTAAGATTGACCGGGCAGATACTGCAGAGGATGTGTTCATATACGGTGTCGGATGCGTCCTCCATCTCCAGACCGTCCTTGGTCTTACCTGGGACATCGTATACGGCATGAATCAGGATGATGTAGTAGTTCTCGCCGTATTCATAACTTTCTACGACCTTATCATAGAATTCTTCCAGCAGCAGGTCATCCTGAAGTTTACTGTTCTTTAATTTCATGAGGAATTCCTGTGTGCCGCCGTTCAGTTCCTGATCGAGCGGGAATTCCATGTTGATGAGGTTCTTTCCGATCGTTCCGGAAAGAGTGTGTTTGAAGATATCAAAATATTTGAAAGCCTCTTCTTCCGGTAAGGATAAGAAGGCTTTTTTCATTTCCATTTTTTTCTCTTTTTCGTGATCGACATAGCATCCACAGATACGTGTGATGGCACAATTTTCGGGAGAAAATTGTTTGCGGATCTCTAATACTTCTTTTTTATTCATGTTTTACCACTTCCTTATCATATGCTGGGAGGATACTTCATTGCTGTCACATCCGATATCCGGTCCTGCGTTATAAAATGTTAGCATATCAGCCGGGAAAAAACAATCATTGACCATTGTAAAAGATGGGGCGGGAACGTATAATAGTAGATAGAATATGTCAAAATACGTAACTATTCAACACTGGAAAATATGGGGAAGGGGATAGTTATAGTAAAGAAGAAAGGGAAAGAAGAATATGGGAAATATATTCGACATTTTAGGACCGGTTATGGTAGGCCCGTCCAGCTCGCATACAGCGGGAGCGGTCAGAATTGGTATGGTCGCAAGACAGTTGTTCGGCCGTCAGCCGGAGAAGGCAGAAGTTATCTTACATGGTTCTTTTGCCGCAACAGGAAAGGGACATGGAACGGACCGGGCACTGATTGCCGGTTTATTGGGGATGATGCCGGACGATATGCGTATACCGGACAGTTATGAAGTTGCAAAAGACATGGGGATGGATTTTGTAATGAAGAATAAGAACATCAAGGGTGCACATCCGAATACCGCCCAGATCATTATGGAAGCAGAAGGTGTACCGCAGATGAAGATCCAGGCACATTCCATCGGAGGCGGACGTATCTGTGTCTGTAAATTAGATGGGATTGATGTGAATTTCAGCGGAGAGAGCTGTACACTTATTATCCGTAATGTGGACGAACCGGGACGGATCATGGAGGTTGCTGCGGCACTCAGTAAAGCCGAGATCAATGTGGCAACCATGCAGGTATTCCGTGACAAACGTGGCGGAACGGCCGTTATGGTTGTAGAGACAGACCAGGTGATCCCGCAGAGTGCGATCGATGAACTGGAGAGCAAGCCGGGAATTATCCGTGTGAAATTTCTTGATCCGAACGGATCGGTATAGATAATGGAGGAAAAGAACATATGTCATATCAGTCAATGGAAGAGGCGAAACTGAGAGGGGAAAAAGAGAACATTCCATTCTGGAAAGCAATCCAGTTAGAAGATGCACAGGAACGGGATGTGAAGATAGAAGATTCCTGGGAAAAGATGAAATATATGTGGCAGTCCATGCTGGATGCGCTGGACGCTTATGAACCGGACAAGGTATCAAGAAGCGGACTTGTCGGAACCGAGGGCGGACTTATGGACAATTACCGCGAAACAAAAGAACCGTTGTGTGGTGATTTTGTTGCAAAGGTGATGTCGAATGCACTGAAGATGGGATGCAACAATGCCTGTATGAAACGAATTGTTGCGGCACCGACAGCGGGTGCCTGTGGTGTACTTCCGGCAGTACTTGTTACTTATTATAAGGAATACAATGTTCCGGAAGAGAAGATGATAGAGGCGATGTATGTGGCGGCCGGACTTGGTCAGATCATTGCCAACCGGGCATATCTCGCAGGAGCATCGGGAGGATGCCAGGCGGAGATCGGTTCCGGTTCCGGAATGGCAGCCGGAGCAATCTGTTACATCAAAGGTGGAGATACTGATCAGATCGGACATGCCTGTGCGATGGCACTGAAGAATCTGATGGGGCTTGTATGTGATCCGGTTGGAGGACTGGTAGAAGTTCCGTGTGTGAAGCGTAATGTAGGCGGTGCGGTGAATGCACTGGCGGCAGCGGACATGGCACTGGCGGGAATTACCAGTAAGATACCTGTCGATCAGGTAATTGATGCGATGAAAGAAGTCGGGGATAAGATGGACGTATCATTAAGAGAAACCGGTATCGGAGGTGTTGCCGGAACACCTGCGGCACAGGAAGTGGTAGAAAAACTGGGGATGTAGCGTAAGCTATATCCCTTTTTTACAAGGGATTTACTTCCAATCGGTATTTTAAAGAAAAAAATGATTTACAACCGGCGAAATACTTTTTATACTGGATAAAGTGTGGAATTTTACAATTTAAGACAAGAGAATGAGCAATGGAGGAAAGAAGAATGACAAAATGGAAGAAAGCAGTGTCGGTACTTCTGATCGTTGCCACACTGGGACTTATGGTGTCAGGATGTGGGAAAAAGACTGCGACGACAGAGAATACAGGCAGTTCAAAGTACAGAGTCTGTATGATCACGGATGCCGGAGACATTACAGACCAGTCATTTAACCAGACAACTTATGAGGCGTGCAGAGATTACTGCAAGGCCAATGATATTGATTTTACATATAAGAAGCCGGACGGAGATACGGACTATGCCAGAACCGCGATGGTAGACGTGGCAGTGGCAGAAGGCTATAACATTCTCGTTATGCCGGGATATGTATTTGCACAGACGATCGTAGATACCACATTTAAATATCCGGATATCAAGTTCATCGTACTGGATATGAGTGCGAGTGATATCGGAGCAGCAGCGGTTGGAAATGCATATTATGACAATCCGGACGCATATGACGTGTCAGATTATTACAACACAAAGAATACGTATCTTGCAATCTACCAGGAAGCAATTCCGGGATATCTTGCAGGATATACAGCGGTTAAATTAGGATACCGTCATCTTGGCTTCCTCGGAGGACAGGCTGTGCCGGGAGTTATGAGATACGGTTACGGTTATGTACAGGGAATCGATGCAGCGGCAAAAGAGATGGGTATCACGAATGATGTGACGATTGAATATGCATACGGCGGACAGTTCTATGGTTCGACCGAGATCACGGCTGCGATGGATACCTGGTACAGTAACGGTACAGAAGTTGTATTTGCCTGCGGTGGAGGTATCTTCACATCGGCGGCAGAGGCAGCGGCAAAAGTCGGCGGCAAGATCATCGGTGTAGACTCTGACCAGTCTAAGACGATCGATGCATACGGAAAAGGAATGACTGTAACATCTGCAATGAAGAGTCTTACGGCAACGGTAAATACCATGCTCAGTTCTATTATTTTTGATGGTACATGGAAAGAACATGTAGGTAAAGTAGAGAATCTTGGACTGGTATCAAAGGATGACATGTCATTGAACTTTGTCGGACTTCCGGAAGACACAACTCAGTGGAACGATGATTTTACAGAGGAAGATTACAAGAAACTGGTTGCAGATATTTTTGACGGAAATGTTAAAGTAGATAACAGTACGGATGAGATGCCGCAGGTATCTGTGAAATTAAATGTACGTGAGGGTACGATCAAATAACGCTAAAGG
Source organism: Dorea sp. (assembly GCA_050873945.1). Classification (GTDB taxonomy): domain Bacteria; phylum Bacillota; class Clostridia; order Lachnospirales; family Lachnospiraceae; genus Dorea_A. Next base: position 1,864 of record JBNMJT010000129.1, on the reverse strand, counting down.
AAGGAAACAAACGTATGTCTGAATATGCAATTGAAATGTTGAACATAACCAAACGTTTCCCGGGAATCGTTGCAAATGATAATATTACGCTTCAGCTTAAAAAGGGCGAAATACATGCACTTCTTGGAGAAAACGGAGCCGGAAAATCCACGCTGATGAGCGTTCTGTTTGGTCTGTATCAGCCGGAAGAAGGAGAGATCCGCAAAGACGGTAAAAAAGTAGAGATCAAGAACCCGAATGATGCAAATGCACTGCAGATCGGTATGGTACACCAGCATTTTAAACTGGTAGAATGCTTCTCAGTACTGGATAATATCATTCTGGGTGTGGAACCGACAAGCCACGGACTTTTGAAGAAAGACAATGCCCGAAAAAAAGTGATGGAATTGTCGGAGAAATATCATCTTCAGGTAGATCCGGATGCGATCGTGGAGAATATCACGGTCGGAATGCAGCAGAGAACAGAGATCCTGAAGATGCTGTACCGCGATAATGAGATTCTGATCTTTGATGAGCCGACCGCTGTACTGACGGTTCAGGAGATCGCGGAACTTATGAAGATCATGAAAGGTCTGGCGGCAGAAGGAAAGAGCATTCTCTTTATTACACATAAATTAAACGAGATCATGGAAGTAGCGGACCGCTGTACCATTCTTCGTAAAGGAAAATATATTGATACGGTTAATGTGAAAGATACAACACCGGAAAAGCTGTCTGCCATGATGGTTGGAAGAGATATCAGCTTTAAGGTAGATAAGGCTCCTGCAAAACCCGGCAAAGTCGTTCTGGATGTAAAAGGAATGACGGTTGCAGGAGAGAATCATAAGAAAGATGCAGTGAAGAATGTAAGTTTTCAGGTAAGAGAGGGCGAGATCGTATGTATCGCCGGAATCGACGGAAACGGACAGAGTGAACTGGTATACGGACTTTCCGGACTTTCGGATCTGAAATCCGGAACGATCCATATGAACGGGCAGGATCTGACGAAGGCATCGGTAAGACAGAGATCTGTGCTTGGAGAAAGCCACATTCCGGAAGACAGACACAAGCATGGTCTGGTACTGGATTATTCATTGGAAGACAATATGGTCCTGCAGACATATTTCAAACCAAGATTCACGAACAAATTTGGTTTCCTGAAGAAAAAGGAAATCCGTGATTACGCGGAAAAACTGATCGACCAGTATGATGTAAGATCGAGCCAGGGACCGGTGACACAGGCAAGAACGATGTCCGGTGGTAACCAGCAGAAAGCAATCGTAGCCAGAGAGATCGATAAAGATCCGACTTTCCTGATCGCCGTACAGCCGACCCGTGGTGTGGATGTCGGTGCGATCGAGCTGATCCATAAGCAGATCGTGGAAGAACGTGACAAAGGCAAAGGTGTCCTCCTTGTCAGTCTGGAACTGGATGAGGTTATGGATGTATCCGACAGAATCCTTGTGATGTACGAAGGTGAGATCGTCGGAGAATTCAAACCGGATGAAGTTACGGTAGAAGAACTTGGCCTTTATATGACGGGCGCCAAGAGACAGGAGGTTTAATCTATGGAAAATAGAAATGAAAAGAAGAGTATACTGTCGAATGGGGCCGTACAGACACTGCTTGCGTCACTGATCTGTATCGTACTTGGTCTGTTCGTCGGATATATCGTACTTTTAATCATTAATCCGGCGGGAGCGGGAAAAGCGATCACTGCGATCCTTAAGAACTTCCTGTATTTCCCAAGACCGGAAGTAGCACTGGAATATTTCGGAAGCACCCTTGCAAAAACAGCACCGCTTCTGATGTGTACACTGTCTGTCCTTTTTGCCTATAAAGTAGGTCTGTTCAATATCGGAGCGTCAGGACAGTATGCAGTAGG
>JBNMJT010000128.1:0-6319 GCA_050873945.1 Dorea sp. | reverse complement strand
TCATCAATCTGAGCCACGAAAAAACCGCGGTATGGAGCAGATTCGATATATCCTTCTGATAATAACTGTTCATACGCCAGCTCAACCGTACTGCGGCTGACTTCCAGATGCTTTGATAAAGCCCTGGTAGACGGGAGTTTCTCCCCGTAGGGGATCCTCCCGTTCTGGATATCAGACTTGATATAATCATAAATCTGCTCATACAGCGGCTTCTTCGAACGACTGTTAAGATTTATCGTTAATTCATTCATTTTTTATTTTTCCATGTCACTTATCGTATGATTTATTTCGTACTGATCGCTTCATGCAATTTATTTCTTCGGCAGTTTGAAAGAGCTCTTCAGAGATACGATACGGTTAAATACCAGATTCTCCGGTGTTGAGTCTTTCGAATCAATGCAGAAATATCCGTTTCTTACAAACTGGAAGCTGTCGCACGGACCTGCTTCGTTAAAGCTGTCTTCCACATAGCACTCTTTTAAGATCTGCAGGGAATTCGGATTCAGGTTCAGGGAACCGTCTTCTTTATTATATACACCCTTCTCTTCATCGATCAGGTTCTCATATAATCTGACTTCTGCTTTCTTTGCCTGCGGTGCGCTTACCCAGTGGATCGTTCCTTTTACCTTACGTCCGGTAAATCCTGTTCCGCATTTTGTCTCCGGATCATAAGTACAGTGAACAACGGTTACATTTCCTTCCGCATCTGTCTCGTAGCTTACGCATTTTACGAAGTATGCATGCATCAGACGTACTTCGTTGCCAGGGAAGAGACGGAAATATTTCTTCGGCGGATCAATCATAAAGTCATTGCGTTCAATGTAAAGTTCACGTCCGAACGGTACTTTTCTCATGCCAAGTTCCGGATTCTCCAGGTTGTTTTCTACCTCCAGATATTCTACCTCTCCTTCCGGATAGTTATCGATCACCAGTTTGATCGGATCCAGAACTGCCATCATACGAGGCTTCTTCATCTTCAGATCTTCACGGATACAGTACTCAAGCATTGCATAATCTACAGAGCTCTGACTCTTGGATACTCCACACATCTCAACGAACATCTTGATAGATTCCGGTGTGAATCCTCTTCTTCTGAGGGCTGCGATCGATACCAGTCTCGGATCATCCCATCCGTCTACGATACCGTCCATAACCAGTTTCTTGATATATCTCTTACCTGTTACGACATTTGTCAGATACAGTTTTGAGAATTCGATCTGTCTCGGTGCCGGATCAAATTCACACTCTTTTACAACCCAGTCATATAAAGGTCTGTGGTCTTCGAACTCCAGTGTACAGATAGAGTGTGTGATATGCTCAATTGCATCTTCGATTGGGTGAGCAAAGTCATACATTGGATAAATGCACCATTTATCTCCTGTATTGTGGTGTGTCATGTGTGCCACACGGTAGATGATCGGATCACGCATGTTGATATTCGGTGATGCCATATCAATCTTTGCACGCAAAACCTTCTCTCCATCCTGATACTTGCCATCTTTCATCTCTTCGAAAAGTCTTAAGTTCTCTTCTACCGAACGGTCACGGTACGGACTGTTCTTTCCAGGCTCTGTCAGGGTTCCGCGGTATTCGCGCATCTCTTCTGCTGTCAGATCACAGACAAACGCTTTCCCCTTCTTGATCAGCTTCACTGCACACTCATACATCTGGTCAAAATAATTGGATGCAAAATAAAGGTGATCACCCCAGTCAGCACCCAACCATTTTACATCTTCTTTGATAGACTCTACGAATTCCATATCTTCTTTCATCGGGTTCGTATCGTCAAATCTCAAATGAAATGTTCCGTTATATTTTTTTGCAAGTCCTGAATTCAAAAGAATCGACTTCGCATGTCCGATATGCAGATATCCGTTTGGTTCCGGCGGGAATCTTGTACATACTTCACTGTACACTCCTTCTGCAAGATCTTTATCTATTTCCTGTTCGATAAAATTTTTGGAAACTGTTGTTTCTTCTCCCATGGTATCCTCCTTAGGTCTTAACTATACATTATGCTCATTATCTTATCATAAAAAATATGATGAAACAAGGGACGTTATCGGATTTTCTCCTAATTAAAGGAAGATACAGTATACTGTTTTTTCGATACGCTGATTCTATAGATTTTCACAGAAATATGTAAATGCATCCAGAAACTCCGAATTGCTTGGACATTTGATCGCCCGGTATCCCAGAATTTCCATCATAAATTCCTTATCTTCTTTCCAGCATTTATCAACAACTACACGAATTCCACGTTCTACATTGTAAAAATTCGTATCGTACTTTTCTCCAATCGGGATATAGATATCATTCTGCGTTGCAAATGGTTTTTCGTTTGCATGGAATTCACTGATGGTATTCACAGCATCCAGCAGATAATAATAGCCTTTATAGCCCGATGTGACTTTAAATCTTCTAAGTGTCTGTATAATAACATTCCTGTTCATAAATCTACTCTCCTCTTTTTTTACTTTACCTAAGATAAATCATCAAGTATTGTTTGTCAATAATTTTATCACTAAAAACCTCTTTTTTCAATTTTTTAGACCTTTTTATGTCTGATATCTTCGAGAAAGCTCAGATATAAAGAAAAGAAAAGGTTTGAAGACCTCTTCTCATCTTCAAACCTTTTCCTTTCTCTATACATTTTCTTTCTCCAAAACCATCCAGTTCCCCTTCCAGACATACAGGATCATCAAAAGCATGCCCAGAAGCCACGATGTCGGATAGCACATCATCACATGACCGAGGCTCTTAGCCCACGCCATAGTTCCTGCGATCCACATCACACGGAATCCACATAACGACACCAGGAATACGATCATAGCCTGCATCGTCTTGCCTGTTCCTCTGATCGTTCCACCCAGCACATGCAGGATTCCGAGCATCCAATAGAACGGACAGAAATACCGCATAATAAACACACCATACTCTACTACCTTCTGATTCGTAGTAAAGACGCCGATTACCTGCGGAGCAAATATCAGAAGTGCAATTCCTGTCATCACGGAATAACCCGCACCCATCGCAGTCGAGATATACATCCCTTTTCTGACCCTGTCCGGTTTTCCCGCACCAATATTCTGTCCGGCAAATGTCGTTGCTGCCATACTGATACTCAGCACCGGCAGGATATTGAATCCATCAATCTTTATATAAGCCGCAAAACCAGCCATAACCGTCGCTCCGAAGCTGTTCACACTTGCCTGCACGATCAGGTTTGAAAGCGAGATTACAATATTCTGGATCCCTGTCGGAATTCCAATCCGGATGATCTTCGAAAGCAAATGATCATAGCAGCGGATCTCCCTGATCTTAAGCTTATATACATCGTCACTCCGGATCAGGAATCCCCATATGAAAATACACGAAATCAGCTGGCTGATATCCGTAGCCAGCGCTGCCCCTACGATTCCAAGCTTCAGACCTACAACCATGATCAGATCCAGAAATATATTCGAAATCGCCGCAATCATCAGATATATGAGCGAACGTCTGGAATTACCTACCGCATTCAACACTCCCGCCGACATATTATAGACAACCGAGAACAAACTTCCGGCAAAATACACCTGCAGATAGACTACCGACTGCTCAAACACTTTGTCCGGTGTCCCCATCAGACGGAGCATGGCTGGTGTCACTGCAATTCCGATCACTGTCAAAAGTACTCCTGCTGCCAGTGCGATCGCCATCGTTGTATGTACAGCTTTTCTTACTCCTTCTGCATTCTTCGCCCCATAAAACTGCGAAATCACAACTCCCGCACCTGTCGAAGCCCCTATACAGAACCCGATCAACAGATTAATGATCGCCCCACTGGATCCAACTGCTGCCAGCGCATTGCTCCCCACATAATTGCCGACAATGATCGAATCCACTGTATTATATAGCTGCTGAAACAGATTTCCCAGGATCAGCGGAATCGCAAAGAACAATATTTCTTTCCAAATCACGCCCTCTGTCATTGTTTTCATCTTTTTCATGTTTCTCTCCCTCTCTATTTTTCACATCCTATCTTGTTATTTTATTCCTTATTTCATTTTTCGGCAATGAATATTCTTAATATTTCTATTGATATCGTGAAAAATATATTGACAAAAGTATGATATTCATTGTATAGTATCACTGTTGCATATCACTTATGCATGCTGCCTTGGCTCAGTCGGTAGAGCGTCGCCTTGGTAAGGCGGAGGTCGGCGGTTCGATTCCGCTAGGCAGCTTATGAGAGGAAGCCGTAAAACTGCGTAAATTCGCGGGTTTGCGGTTTTTTTGATGCCTGCATATATAGTCTTTCGAAGGTATGACTACAGCAAAAAACGCCACCCACCGTGACGTTTTTCATACTATTTATCCCGCTCCAGAATCTTCTGCATCTTCCCCTTAATCCTCTGAAGTGCATTATCGATCGTCTTCGGGCTCCGGTCCAGAAGCTTTGCAATTGTCTTATAATCCGTTCCCATCAGGTGCAGATACAGAACCCTGCGTTCCAGTTCGCTTAAATCTTTTTCCAGCCGTTCTTCCAACGACTTTGCATGTTCCTGGCTGACAAGCAGTTCTTCCGGATTCGTCTCATGCTCCGATTCCATCATATCGATCAGTGAACCTTCTCCATCCTCTTTTTCATACAGAGAAACATAACTGTTCAGCGGGCTGTGCTTCTTTCTGTTCGACGCTTCGATCGCCGAATAGAGCTGTCTCGTTACACACAGTCTTGCAAAGCTGAAGAAAGAGGCTTCCTGATCCACATCGTAGTCCTGAACGGCCTTGAAAAGTCCGATCATCCCTTCCTGGATCAGGTCGTCTGTCTCACCGCCGAGCAGATACATTGCGTTGGCTTCTTTTCTGACCAGATTCTTATATTTTTCCATCAGATAATCAATAATCCCCGTCTCTCCTTTCCGGAGTCTGCGGATCAGTTCTTCATCTGTTAAGTTCTTATATTCTGTCATACTCTCCTCCGAAGTCCATACTTTAATACCTGTCTGCTCGTGGCAATCTTTCATGTATCCGGTCTATAATCTTACTCCATATACAATCTTACTGCATCCGCTGTCTTACGATCTCATATGCCAGCACGCCTGCTGCCACAGACGCATTCAGGGAATCAATATCCCCCTTCATCGGAATTCTTGCGGTGAAATCACAGGTATCTTTTACCAGACGTCCCACACCTTCACCTTCATTACCGATCACAAGACCGATTGGTCCTTTCATGTTGACGTCATACATTACGTCTCCGTCCATATCGGCACATACGAACCAGAGTCCTTTCTTCTTCAGATCTTCCATCGTCTTTACCAGATTCGTTACTTTTGCAACCGGTGTGTAATTCAGTGCACCTGCGGAAGTTCTTGCTACAGTTGCCGTCAGTCCAACTGCACGTCTCTTAGGGATGATCACACCATGTGCGCCAGCCTGGTTTGCGGTACGGATGATCGCGCCGAGATTGTGCGGATCTTCGATGTTATCCAGAATGATCAGGAATGGATCTTCCCCTTTTTCTTCTGCAAGCTTTAACATATCTTCTACTTCCGCATACTCATATGCTGCCACACTTGCGATCACCCCCTGGTGTTTTCCTGTCTCTGACAACTGGTTCAGACGCTCCTTTTCCACGAAGTTCAGGATCGTGTCATGCTTTCTCGCCTCACGGATGATGGATCTGACTGCGCCGTCCTGGCATCCGTCCAGTACATACAGCTTGTCTACCGGTTTTCCGGAACGAAATGCTTCCATAACGGCATTTCTTCCTTCTATGATACTTTCGTTTACTTTCTTATCATACACGTTCTTGTCGTGTGCATTTCTATCGTATACCTTCTTATCGTGACTCATATTCGACACTCCTTATTGTTCTTTGATACTGTCCAGACCTATTTTAACCAGTTCCAGCATTCTTTTCCACTCTTTTTTCAGATACAGATATCCAAGCAGGGCTTCGAATCCTGTCGCACGTCTGTAATCTGTGATCGACTGATTCTTTGCCGGTGATACACTCTTGGCGTTGCGGCCTCTTTTATAGATGGCATGCTCTTCTTCTGTCAGATGTTCCTGCATCGTGCGCATCATTTTCGACTGTGCGGATGCCTGCACATAGGAACTTGTTTTCTGATGAAGCTTCTGTACCTGACGGTTTCCTTCATTGATCACCAGGGATTTGATGATCAGGTCATAAATGCAGTCTCCGATATATGCCAAAGTAAGAGGTGAATATTCTTTGATATCCACCTCTTTCATCTGGAAAATCTCCTGCATATAAGTGTCAAATTCCCACTCTACGCTCTTTTCCATTGTACTCCTTCTCTGGTAT
>JBNMJT010000127.1:0-6425 GCA_050873945.1 Dorea sp. | reverse complement strand
TGCGTTCTCTTTTCGGGTAAGTGAGAGAGGGGTACCGTCAACACTTGCTTCTCTTGTGCGGGTGTCAAAGGTGATGCGTCCGCATTTCAGGCAGACATCTTCCTGAATGAATTTCCTGCGTGTGAGACTGCGGATTCGGGCCTCCAGTTCTTCGAAATGAAATGGTTTTGTGAGATAGTCATTGGCGCCTAGGTCAAGTCCTTCGACTTTATCCTGAATCTGTCCTCTGGCAGAAAGAATCAGGACAGGTGTGGTAGTATTGGAATTTCGAAACTGCCGCAGGATCTCAAGTCCGTCAACTCCCGGCAGATTCAGATCAAGAAGAATCAGATCATAATTCTCCGTTGTACATAATTCCAGACCCTCTTCTCCGTCAAAGCAGGTGTCTGTTTCATATCCATCCATGCGAAGGCCTTCTGCGATAGAGCGGCAGAGCTGTTCTTCGTCTTCTATTATTAATATGTGCATTGTGTTTGTATCTCCTTGAAAATTAATTGAATTTCTAATTCTATGTTCTTATTATCATCATATCACAGGAGATATAAAATTCGTGTAAAAGTGAAAATAAATATTTTTCTTAACAGAGATTTTACAGGTAGGGTGTTATAATCGTGCTTGTACTAATGAAAGAATGAAACAGAGAAATCGAAGGGAGAAATATATATTATGAAATTAAGAGCACAGAAATTAACAGCAATCATGGCGGCAGCAGCATTAAGTGTTTCTGCATTTGGAAGTGTATCTGTAAGAGCAGAGAGCGAAGATCAGGTTATAGCAACGGAAGACGGTGAAGCGATTTCCGCAGATTTAATTTCCGGAAGTTTCAAAGCTTCAGATGGAAACCTGCCGGCGCAGGATTCTTATGAATATCCTTTCCTGGGGCTTAAAATGACACTTCCAAAAGCCTTACTGAAGCAGATGGAGGACAAAACGGTCGCAATGCTTTCCTATGAAGAATGGACTGATGATTTAGATGGTCTGAAATACGCATATTTCAGCTGGTGTGAGATGACAGAGGAACAGCGCGACGCAGAGGTCCAGAAGGTCGGAACAGAATATGATGAGTGGATGGCAAGTCTGTCCAAGATCGGATTGCTTGGTATTTATGATGAGGATTCCGTAAAGAAACTGGATGAGATCACAGGCTGTACAGAACATAAAGAGTTAGGAACAAGTAGCGATGGCAAATACAAATATTATCTTAGCCTTAACAAAGATGCAGATGAAAAACTGACCAAAGAGCTGGAAGAGATCGAGACAACCTTTACAGATATGACACCATTCCAGCAGATTTCTGTATTCGAACAGCCACAGGATACCAGTGGAAAAGATTCTACATCCGTAGGAAAATTCGAGTCAACAGGAATTGATGGTGAGACTTATACACAGGATGTATTCAGCAAATATGACCTGACACTGGTAAATGTCTTTACTACCTGGTGTTCTCCATGTGTTAAAGAAATTCCGGAGCTTGAGAAACTTTATGAGGAAATGAAAGAGAAAGGTGTCGGAGTAGTTGGTGTAGTTCTTGATACGATCGGAGATGATGGAAAACAGAGTGATGAGTCAATAGAGAAAGCAAAAGTCCTTCAGAAGAAGACAAAAGCTTCCTATCCATTCCTGATTCCGGATTCCACAATGATGAACGGACGACTGAATGGTGTATCAGCATTCCCGGAAACATTCTTTGTGGATAAAAATGGAAATATCGTGGGAGAAACATATACAGGAAGTCATGATCTGGACGAGTGGAAAGAAATCGTTGAGAAAGAATTGGCGAATGTTTCTAAATAACTTTTCATGAGAGTATTGCCTCCTTAAAAATAAATCTGTTTTGTAATTTGTGTTTATATAAACAGAGAACCACAGGTTATAGAGGAACTATTGTTATCATAGTAAAAGAGAGATGGATAGAAGATGTTAAAGAAATTAATTGATTCAAAATTTACAGGTCTGGTATTGGCGGTTCTGGGACTTGCGGTCATGGGATTCGGAATCTACAGAGGAGAAGTCTCGGTTGTATTTACGAAGGCAGTAAATATTTGTATGGAGTGTATCGGAATTGGATAAGAGAGTGAAATCAGCTAAGCAATCAAATAAGAAACAAAATCAAATAAAAATAAACGAATGGCCCCGCCATGGAATCCAGGCGCTATGGGCATTCCTGACGAACAGCCACGTATCCGGCTTTGTGACCGGAAAAATCTATACCGGCAAAACAAAGAACATCTGCGTTCCGGGACTGAACTGCTATTCCTGTCCCGGCGCCAGAGGCGCCTGTCCGATTGGAGCGATTCAGGCAGTAGTTGGAAGCTGGAACTTTAAGATGGCTTATTATGTAATTGGATTTTTGATCTTTATTGGTGCATTACTTGGAAGACTGGTCTGCGGATTCTTATGTCCGTTCGGACTGATTCAGGATCTGCTGAATAAGATTCCTTTTCCAAAGAAAATCCGTACATTTAAGGGCGATAAATTACTCCGCAAACTGAAATATGTAATATTTCTGGTATTTGTCATCCTGTTACCAATGTTTGTGGTAGACATCATGGGACAGGGTGCGCCATACTTCTGCAAACTGATCTGCCCGGCAGGAACACTGGAAGGCGGAATTCCACTGGTACTGTTGAATAAATCCATGAGAAGTGCAGTAGGATGGCTGTACATATGGAAGAATGTAATTCTGGTTATTACAATCATTCTTTCTATTATTATTTACCGTCCATTCTGTAAATATATCTGCCCACTGGGAGCATTTTATTCCATCTTTAATAAAGTATCCGTTTTCCGCTATAGAATAGACCACGACAAGTGCATTCACTGTGGAAAATGTGCAAAAGCCTGCCAGATGGAAGTCAACCCTGTGGAAAACCCAAACAGCCCGGAATGCATCCGCTGCGGAAGGTGCAAAAAAGCCTGCCCGACTCAAGCAATCCAGTGTGGGGTGAAACGCTCTTGAAATTATACCCGAACGGAACTGCAATATGAAATTGACAGGAAATTCATCTACAAGCTATAATAAAGAGGTTATTTATTAAAGGGCTTTAAATTGTTTCCCGGTTGTGAAAGCCGGAGAACAGGATGGGATGAATGAGAAAAATAGAAAAGAACAAAGATTACAAAAGACGCAAAAGCAGAAAAATCAGGGCCATAATATCTGGCTGTATTCTTGGGGCCGTTGTTACTTCTTTTTGCGGATGCGGCGGGCGGGCAGATGTGGCAGAGAGTGGCACAGGTGAGATGCCAGAAATCGTCGTAGGCAGTGATGATTATCCTCCATATAATTTTGAGGATGCCAACGGAAAACCGACAGGAATCGATGTTGACCTTGCAACAGAATCCTTTGCCAGAATGGGTTATCGTGCTGTTTTTAAGTACATTAACTGGGAAGAGAAAACGGAACTTGTATATAATGGAGATGTCGACTGCATATGGGGAAGTTTTACCATTGATGGAAGAGAGAACGATTATAACTGGGCAGGGCCGTATATGATAAGCCGACAGGTAGTTGCGGTAAATGAAGACAGCGATATTTATGCATTATCGGATCTGAAAGATAAGAAAATTGCAGTGCAGTCTACCACAAAACCAGAGGGCATTTTTACAGAGCATAAAGACAGCCGTATCCCGCAGGTTCAGGAGGTTTTTTCCCTGCAGAACCGGGAGCTGATCTATCCATTTCTCAGCAAGGGATATGTGGATGCAGTAGCAGCACATGAAACTGCGATTCTGCAATATATGAAGGATTACGGAGTGGAATATCGGATTCTGGATGAGCCGCTTTTGATCGTAGGATTGGGAGTTGCTTTCTCAAAGAATGATGACAGAGGACTGAATGAGAAACTGACGGAGACTTTTAATGAAATGCAGGAAGATGGTACGATGGAAGAAATCGTAGGCAGATATCTGGATAATCCGGAAAAATATCTGGAGGTGAACGAAGATGAAGAATAAATCCAAATTCGTTCACAGGCATATCAGGATTTGGCCTGCGGAATTACTGATCGGTATTTTGCTTATAGGTGGTGTTTTCTTTATCTCTGCTCATCTGGATATGAGAAATATGGAGAAACATCTTTCCAGTACAGTAAATTATATTAAAGAACAATGTAACCGTTATGACCGAATGAATCTCGCATCTGAGACAAAAAGCCTCATGCGTATCATTCAGAGCGCGGAGCAGGTCCAGCAGTGGCTGGATTTTCAGGAAAAGACAGATCCGTCGTTTGATTTAAATGAAGAAGTACTGAGAAAATATGCAGATGGCAGCTATGTTACAGGAATCGTGGTCTTAGATGATAAGGGAAATATTCAGCAGCAGTATCATACGGATGAACTGAAAACGGAGGAAATAAAAGCTCATCTGGATACGGATGTACTTCTGAGTACAGCGTCAGCACTGGAAAAAACTTATTCTGTGCGTTTTTCGTGTGAAGATGGTTCGTATGTGGATCTTGCAGCAACAGGACAGAAGCTGGATTCGCAAATTGTGGCGGTCTATTATCATACCTCAAAAGAGTACATAGATACATTCAGCCTTTCCATAGATTCTCTTCTGTCCGGATACAATCATGAACAGGATGGAACGATTGTGGTAAGTGAAGGAAATAATATTGTAGCTTCCAATGACGATGATCTTGTAGGAAAGAGTACGGATGATATAGAAATTCTAAGAAGGATTAAGACAAAGGCAAATAGTGATAAGCTGACACATGCGAAAAAAGATTCCTCTAAAATAACGCAGTATTTCGGTCTGATGGAACATGGACGGGATTATTATATTTATGCATTTACCAGAGAAAGAGCAGTATTTGACAGTACTTTCCAGAATAGCATTTATATGTTGATTATCTATCTTGTTATTCTGGCGGTTATTAACATGGTACGATGGAGAACCGAGCAGAGTTATCAGGAGGATCAGTTGCGGATCCAGCAGGAATATACAGAGAATCTTCAGGAGAAGAATGAACTTCTACGGAAAGCTGTTGATCAGGCGGACCGCGCAAATGCAGCTAAGACCAGTTTTCTGTCGAGAATGAGTCATGATATCAGGACACCGTTAAATGGAATTATCGGTCTGCTGGAGATTGACCAGTCGCACCCGGATAATCTGGAACTGCATCGGACTAATCAGAAGAAGATGCTTGTTTCTGCGAATCATTTGCTTTCACTGATTAATGATATTCTGCAGATGAGCAAGCTGGAAAGTGGTGAAGTGACACTTTCCCATGAAGTGCTGGATTTGAATAAGCTGTCAAAGGAAATTCTGGTTATTGTGGAACAACGTGCCGCAGAATCGGGAATTACTATGGAATATGACAGAAGTTCAGATAAGGTGGAGTATAACATGGTTTATGGAAGTCCACTGCACCTGCGCCAGATTTTTTTGAATATTTACAGTAACTGTATTAAGTACAATAAGGTTGGTGGAAGGGTAGAGACAGCTTGCAATAGCCTGGGAGTTAAAGATGGTGTTGTAACTTACCGGTGGACCATCAGGGATACGGGAATCGGCATGAATGCGGAATTTCTGAAACACATTTTTGATCCTTTTGCGCAGGAGCGCTCAGATGCACGAAGCGTATATAATGGTACGGGACTTGGAATGTCTATTGTGAAGAGTCTGGTTGCTCACATGAATGGAACGATTAAGATCACAAGTGAAGAAGGAATCGGTTCGATTTTTGTGATTACGATACCGTTTGAGATTGCAGATGTCGCGGACATTACAGTGAATGCAGAAGCTGAATTTGAGAGTCTGGCAGAGGGAACAGGAGATATTCGAGGATACCATCTGCTTATCGCAGAAGATAATGAACTGAATGCAGAGATTGCTCAGACATTACTTGAGGATGAAGGTGCGATTGTTACCGTTGTTCATGACGGACAACAGGCAATCAATCTGTTTGAGGGAAAACCGGCAGGAACTTTTGATGCGATCCTGATGGATGTGATGATGCCTGTCATAGATGGACTTTCCGCAACCAGAAGTATACGCGCCCTGCCAAGAGAGGACGCGAAGACGATTCCGATCATTGCTATGACAGCCAATGCATTTGATGAAGACATTAAACGCTGTATCGAGGCGGGAATGAATGCACATCTGTCCAAACCACTGGAGATGAATAAGGTTGTGGAAACGATTGCGAAATATTGTGGGTAATAAATAATGTTGCAGACGTAAGTTATACAGAATATGACTTACGTCTGTTTTTTTGTTAAAGTTATTGTTCACTCTGATCCTAAAGTTTGTTTGAAAGAATATGATGCATATCTTACAAAAGCTTTTTTTAACCGAATCAAGTAAGTCCCCTGCTTCAATTGCGAAGAGCAATAAGCAGTGGGTGGGGACTTGCTTGTATCAGGAGGGGTACAAGCCCCTCCTGATAAACTGCGAAGCAGTTATTCGGTTATGAGCAAGTAGC
>JBNMJT010000126.1:0-6466 GCA_050873945.1 Dorea sp. | reverse complement strand
GTCTACTGCCGGTTTTTCTTCTTTTTTTATTCCCGGCATACAGGTTTTAAATAATTCCTGCGCCTCTTCAAGTGTCACTCTGGATGATTCCACTTTTATGCCTCCTTTCCGAATGGACAGACCGGATAATGGCACTCTTTACATCCAAGGCAGAGTCCTCCGTGTCCCATACGGATAATATCGCTCCGTTCAATCTTGATTCCCGCTGCTATTCTCGGGAGAATCAGATCGAATACCGTTGCTTTTGCATACATCACGCACCCCGGCAGTCCTGCGATCGGTGTGCCATCTTCAAAATACCCCAGACATAACATTGCACCCGGCAGTGTCGGTGCACCGTATGTTACAATCCCTGCTCCTGAAGCCTTGATCGCACCCGGTGTCTTATCGTCCGGATCTACACTCATTCCACCTGTACAGATAATCAGATCGACACCTGCTTCTCTCATCTCTGTGATCGCGTGCGTGATCATTTCCATATCATCACTGCACAATACATGCTTTGTCATCTGAATTCCGAATGCTTCCAGTTTCTTTTCCACCACCGGAGTAAACTGGTCCTTGATCAGTCCTTTATAGACTTCACTTCCGGTCGTGATCACACCTGCCGTTTTTAATTTCCACGGTGTTATCTTTAATAACGGTTCCGGACCTGCGGCTTTTTCCGCTTCTTCCAGTCTCTTCTCATCTATGATCAGCGGGATCACACGCATGCCTGCAAGCTTGTCGCCTTTTTTTACTGCCGTGTTCGTATGTCTGGTTGCGATCATAATCTCATCCACACTGTTCACATCATATAAGCGCTCGACATCCACCTGGAACAAACCATCGACATCTGCAAGCAGTTCGATCTTTCCTTCTTTTACTCCTGACGGGTGCATATTTTCATTCTGTGTGATCTTACGCAGGCGTTCTGCGCCTTCATCCTCGTGAAGCATTCCTTCCGTCTTCTCCCAGACATACAGATGCTCCTTTCCGATGGAAAGCAGTACCGGAATATCTTCTTCTGTGACAATGTGCCCTTTCCGGAATCTCGCATCCTTGGTCACACCAGGAATGATCTGTGTCATGTCGTGACATAATACATGTCCTACTGCATCTTCTGTTTTGATCAGTTTCATATTTTTCCGCCTCGTTTCCTTTCTGTTTCAATTATTATCCTTGTATCTGTTATTTCACGTATTTATTATCTATCAACTTGGAACTGTTATCCCAACACGTTCTGTTTCATACTCTGCTGCAGTTTTTCTGTATGTTACCTATTCTGTATATAGTGAAATAAAAAAACTGCTGTTTTCTCAACATCATCCAATGGAAACACATTTTCACACCCCGTCACATCCGCATCACTGATCACCGCCAGACACTCTTCCGGCAGTAACGGCATCGTTTTTCCGGTGTCCATCCGGTGCAGCATGATCTTCGGCCACGGTCCCCGTTTGAATCCTTCCGTCAGAATCAGATCTACTCCTTCTATCTTGTTCAGAAATGCTTCCGGATCTGTCTTCCTGTTCTCCATCAACACTGCTTTTTCCGATGAAATCAGCCCTGTCACGTCTGCCCCTGCTTTCGTAAACCGGTCGCTGTCTTTTCCCTCATGGTCAATTTCAAACCGATGTCCGTCATGCTTCACGATTGCAATTTTAAGTCCATACGCTTTCAGCTTCGGAATCAGTTTTTCCAGAAATGTCGTCTTTCCCGTACCGGAATATGCCACGAAGGAGACGATCGGAATATGTCTCTCTTCTTTCAATTGCTCCGGCCTTATTTTCCGATATTCTTCCGGAGTATTTATATTATAAAATTTCTCCGGTCCGTCTGTAATTCCCTGAACTGCCACATAACACACTTTCAGATTCTCCAGTACATGCTGCACTTTATAATCCCCGGTCTTTAATTGTTCTTCCAATATCTTCCATGCGGATTTTCTATACCATGCACAGAGCACATATTTTTTTCCCGTTTTGTCTACCGGGATCACTGCATCGATCCCATCCATCAGATATGCTTCCAGTTCCCATGCCGCGTCCCAGTCAACCAGAGGCATATCACAGGATATCACCCAGACCTTCTCATGGCTGCATTCTTTGAGCGCAGAGCAAAGTCCCATAAGCGGTCCCTTATCAGGTTCCAGATCTTCGATATGCTTTGCCTTTATCTCCGGATAATCCCGCCGGTCTTTTACCGAGAGCAATATCTCCTCCGCACCTTCTACATTTTCTTCAATCTGTTGTATAAATGTCTTCTTTCCGATCAGAAGTCCTGCTTTGTCCTGTCCCATCCGGGTGCTTTTTCCACCGCAAAGGATTACGGCGCTGACTCCGGACTTTTTCTTATCTGCTTCTGTTTTCATATATTAAAAAACCTGCTCTTTCCGAAAAAAGAGCAGGCGAAATACAGAGAACTTGACACTGACAACTTCTCTTGCATACTTTGGTATACAGAGAACCTGACACTGGCAACTTCTCTCATCTACTTTGATAAACAAAGGTGCTGCTCTCCTTTCCAAATACGCGGGAGGCAGATACGTTTCCATATCTACCCTGAGGAACTGACAGATCTGCCGTTCCTGGCCAGCATCCCATCATCACGATCCTTTTCATTTCCGATCTGATTTTGATCCATTCTTACATGTCTCTTCATTTCAGATATGACTCATCTGTGACCTTAGGTATGAAGGCTTCGGAGAACCTTGTATTTTCAATTATTTTAACATGCATATTATAAACGGACTTCTCCGTTCTGTAAAGAAATATCTTCTCTGATATCCGGAAACGCGATCACTGGCGGCTGATCTGCCACGTGTGCTCCGATCTCTTTTTCCATCCATGCCAGATTGTACCATCTGTGGAATTTATACCCACAATTCGTGAACCAACCGACCATGCGGTAGCCCAGATGTTCATGGTAATGGATGCTTGCATTGGTCAGATATTCGTCTTCGTGCTCCGTACAGGCAATACATGCATTCATATTTAATACATTCTGCCGCTTTAATATCTTCTCTAATGTATCATACAGCTTTGTCCCAATGCCCATTCCTTTTTTGTTCTGGTCCACGTAGATGGATGTCTCCACACTCCATCCGCCTGCCGGTCTGTCATGAAAAGCACTTGCATATGCATACCCACATATTTCCCCGTTAATCTCCGCTACAAGATAAGGATACCGCTCCAGCACATGTCTTATCCGGCCGCGGAATTCTTCTACTGTCGGCACATCGTATTCATAAGTGATCACTGTGTGCTCAATATAAGGTGCATAGATTGCAAGCAGTGCCTCCGCATCTTCTTCCTTTGCGATCCGGATCGCAATCTCCTCCTTTTCATTCTGGTTCATTCTATATTCAGCTCCTGTCTGCTTATTTTTATTCCTCTACTATTATAAACACGTCCGCAAAAAATGTCATCTCCCTGCAGGTTTTTCCCTGCAAAAGAGATGACATTTCCAATTCATCTTATTATCCCTGGTTCTGTGCCGCAACCAGATGTGTTGCTCCGTATTTCTCACGAAGCTTTGGTTTTTCAATCTTTCCGGTAGGGTTACGCGGAACGTCTGCAAATATGATCTTTCGAGGTCTCTTGTATCTCGGAAGCTTCTTGCAGAATTCCTGAATATCCTCTTCTGTACATTCTACTCCCGGCTTCAGTTCAATAATTGCTGCGGATATCTCACCCAGTCTGTGATCTGCAAGTCCGATGACCGCTACATCCAGGATTGCCTCATTGGTACGCAGGAAATCTTCGATCTGCACCGGATAGATGTTCTCACCACCACTGATGATGACATCTTTCTTACGGTCAACCAGGAAGATAAATCCATCTTCGTCTTCCTTCGCCATATCCCCGGTATACAGCCATCCGTCATGCAGAACTTCTGCGGTTGCCTTCGGATCTCTGTAGTAACAGGTCATGACACCAGGACCTTTGACTGCAAGCTCTCCGGTCTCGCCCCGTTTTACAGTCTCACCCTGTTCATCGATGATCTTCGCTTCCCAGCCGTATCCGGCTTTACCGATCGCTCCGACTTTGTCGATATTATCCACTCCAAGATGGACACATCCAGGTCCGATGGACTCACTTAAACCGTAGTTCGTGTCGTATTTATGATTCGGGAAGTATTCTTTCCAGTGCTTGATCAGACTTGGCGGTACCGGCTGTGCTCCGATATGCATCAGTCTCCACTGATCCAGATCATAGTCTGCGATATCCAGCTCTTTATTATCAAGCGCAAGCAGCAGATCCTGTGCCCACGGTACTAACAGCCATACAATGGTACAATGCTCTTCGGACACTGCCTGTAAGATCGTCTTCGGGCTTGTTCCTTTTAACAATACGGCCTTTCCACCAGTCAGAAGACTTCCGAACCAGTGCATCTTGGCTCCGGTATGGTATAACGGCGGAATGCATAAGAATACATCGTTCTTTGTCTGACCATGATGATTCTGCTCTGCTTTTGCTGCATGCATCAGCGATTCATGATTATGTAAAATTGCCTTCGGGAATCCGGTTGTTCCTGATGAGAAATAGATGGCTGCATCGTCATCGTCATTCACATCGATCTTCGGTGACTGGCTGGAGCAGTTGGCGGTATGTGCATTGTAATCCTCTGCAAATCCCGGACATCCGTCTCCTACAAAGTATAACAGACGTCCTTTGCTGATCTCGTCTGCGATCTCTTCTACTCGTCCGATGAACTCCGGTCCGAATACCAGAATATCAATCTCAGCAAGTTCTACACAGTACTTGATCTCATCCGCAGAATAACGGAAGTTCAAAGGTACTGCCAGTGCCCCTGTCTTCAGGATTCCGAAATAGATCGGCAGCCATTCCAGACAGTTCATCAGGAGAATCCCCACTTTTTCTCCTTTTTTGATTCCTCTTTCAATCAGAAGATTGGCAAATCTGTTTGCCTTTTCGTTAAATACATTCCATGTGATCTCTCTTCTATAATAAGCTGCGCGGGAAGGCTCAATCAGGTCAAACTCCTTCCATGTAGTTCTTTTTGTCTCCGGCATCTCCGGATTGATCTCTACCAGCGCAACGTCGTCTCCGTACAGGCGGCAGTTTTTCTCCAATATATCTGTAATCGGCATTGGAAAATTCCCCTTTCGTGTTCATTTCATACTTTTTATATCGTATGATCTTTTGCGTCTTCAGCTTTCGCACTTTAACGCTTTTATTCATTAAAGTCTATGATACTCAACTTTTCTCCAAATGTCAATCTATATTTGTATTATTTTCCATCCAATCCGGTTTTTCTGCACTTTTATTTGCTTTTTCTACCTGCCCGTCCTATAATAAGCACCGGGTGATAGGAAAAATGAATTGGATACATAATCATAAACGTGCATTACTGCACATAAATCTTGCATTTATCGGCGGACTGACCGGTGCTTATGCCATCTTAGTCCGCGGCGGTAACTTTGGTGCCGCACAGACCATGAATCTGATCGAAATGGTCTTGAACTTTACAGAAATGAATCTGACGGATGCTTTCCTGCGTCTGGCGATTTTTATTTTATATGGACTTGCGATCATCGCAGCCTTTCTGATCGGGGAACGTTTTCCTTCCGTAAAGTCCTATATTGCACTGGCGGTAGAAGCTGTCTGTGTATGGACTGCAGGTATTATTCCGACATCGGTCCATCCACTGATCGCGTTGTTCCCGGTATTCATCCTGAATGCATACCAGTGGCAGGCTTTTACTACTCCGGAATGTTATAACAGTTCTACGATCTTTTCAACGAATAACTACAAACAGACACTCCTTGCGTGGACCAGATACCATATGAGTCATGATCTGGCACAGAAGAAACGGGCATGGCTTTTTACGAACACGCTGATTCTCTTCCATCTGGGGGTTCTGGTTGGATATTTTGCGGTAGAATATCTCGGGGCTCATGGAATATGGGTTGCGTTTGTACCGCTTGTTACGGCTGTTGGGCTGGTGATTCCGGTTGGGGAAACACAGGTGGTGGAAGCTGATGCGGGGATTTAATGTATTTAATACATCAGGCTGGTGGCTGCCCGGACCTCCATAAAAAGTAGAAAGCCGTTCCTGTTCAGGTTCCGTCGGCGGGAAATACTAAAGGGGCAAAATTCTGCTAAAAGCAGGCATTCAAAATTTGAAACTCGGCATACGCCTCAAACAGCCAAATTTTGAATACCTAACGCAGAATTTTGCCCCTTAAGTATTTCCAACACCTTCTCCACATTCACTGGAACGGCTTTCTACTTTTTATTCCGTGGGTATCGAATGCCTGAAGGATTAAACGGCAGAAGTGTAATTTTTTTGATACCGAAAGTTTGCAGAAGCTCTTCCGTCAAATAGTTGTTTTTCTAGGCTTCCACCTGCTCGTGTTCCGCAGTGGTCTCCAAAAGGTTACCACTCTCAGCATTTTATTCATTAACTTCCTCAGCCAGTCACGACTTGAAGAAAACAGTATAAAGTGGTTCTAGTGAAT
>JBNMJT010000125.1:0-6612 GCA_050873945.1 Dorea sp. | reverse complement strand
ATGTTAAAACCATATCTTTGTGACTAATCAGTAATCAAAAAGTAAATGATTTACTTAGAAAAAGGGCTGACCTGTTTAAGGGTTCAGCCCTCTTTTTTACCCAAGTACGCAAGAGAAGCTGCCGTCGGCAGGCTCTTTTGCATTTCTTATCTTATTTTACTTCAATGACCTCAACAGTCTCGATTGCCTGTTTCATCAGCTCATCGATCTTCTCATTCAGATTCTCTTCCGAACGGCGGATCACATCGATATTCGGCTTGGTTACCGGATGTTTTGCCACGAAGATCGTACAGCAGTCTTCGAACGGCTGGATCGATGTCTCATAAGTATCGATCTTTTCTGATACATCTACGATCTCCTGCTTGTCGAATCCGATCAGCGGACGGTAAACCGGCATTGTACACACATCGTTCGTTGCTGCAAGACTCTGCATGGTCTGGCTTGCCACCTGTCCGATACTTTCGCCTGTGATCATACCTAAGCAGCCATCCTCTTTTGCAAAATGTTCTGCGATACGCATCATGTATCTTCTCATGATGATCGTCAGCTCATCATGCGGACACTGGTCATAGATATAGAGCTGGATGTCAGTAAAGTTCACGACATGTAACTTGATCGGTCCGGAATATTTTGCTACCTTCTTTGCAAGATCCACAACCTTCTGTTTTGCACGTTCACTTGTATACGGCGGTGCATGGAAATATGTTGCCTCAAGGCTTACTCCACGTTTGGATACCATGTATCCTGCAACCGGGCTGTCGATACCACCGGATAACAGAAGCATCGCCGAACCGTTGGTTCCAACCGGCATTCCGCCTGCTCCCGGGATGATCTGTGAATATACATAAATCTCATTTCTTACTTCTACATTGACCATGACATCCGGATGATGCACATCTACTTTGATTCCGCTTTCCGGGAATGCATACAGGATAGCCTCTCCAAGGTCACGGCTGATCTCCATGGAATTCAGCGGATATGACTTCTTCGCACGTCTGGATTCTACTTTGAATGTAAAGTTCTTATCCGGATACATCTCATCCATGTATGCGACAACATCTTTCTTCAGTTCTTCGAATCCTTTGTCCTCCATACGGACAACCGGGCAGATTCCGACCAGACCGAATACTCTCTTCAGATGTTCTACGGTCTCATCGTAATCATAATCTCCCTCACAGTCCACATAGATTCTCGCCTGTGACTTGTGCACATCAAACTGTCCGTCTACATCTTTCAATGCATAACGCACCTGGCGCACCAGTGCGTCTTCGAACAGATGACGGTTCTTTCCCTTAATTCCAATCTCTCCATATTTTAATAAAAATGTATGAAATCTCATCTTCTGGTTCCTTTCCTGATTTCTTTCTCTTTTATCTGTAACTTTCTAATGTCTGGTATATCTTCTAAGCATCGGTACTATATTATATAGTGCATCGAGCGTATAGTCAATCTCTTCCAGTGTAGTAAATTCTGACATACTGAACCGAAGTGTCGCATCCAGGAACTCCTGTTTTGCACCGATTCCTTTTAACACGCCGCTGATCTGCGGATGATTGGACGCACATGCCGATCCGGATGATACATAGATTCCTTTATCTTCCAGCGCATGCAGCAGTACTTCACTTCTGATCCCTGCAATCCCCACACTGATGATGTGTGGTGCCGATGTCTCATCATATAATCCGTGGATTGTCGTATTCTCGATCTTTTCCACACCTTCGATGAAATGCTGTTTCAATGCACGCATCTTCTCCACTTTTTCATCGAGGTTATCGTAAATCGTCTTTGCCGCCAGAGAAAGTCCTGCGATTCCCGGTACGTTTTCTGTTCCGGAACGCATGTCATGCTGCTGGCCGCCTCCATAGACGATCGGGCGGATCTTTACATTTTCACCGATGTATAATGCACCCACTCCCTTCGGTCCGTGGATCTTGTGGCCGCTGATGGAGCACATATCTACCTTGAGTTTCTTCGGATAGATCTTATATTTTCCAAATCCCTGTACCGCATCGACGTGGAATAAAATGTCTTTATTATATGCTTTTACGATGCTTGCCGCTTCCTGGATTGGCTGTACGGAACCCACTTCATTGTTCACATACATGATCGATACCAGGATCGTATCCTCACACAACGCTTCCTTCAACGCATCCAGACGGATTCTTCCATACTGGTCTACCGGAAGATAGGTTACACGGAACCCTTCTTCTTCCTCAAGGAAACGCATGGTGTTGATGATCGCCGGGTGTTCGATGGATGATGTGATCAGGTGGTTGCCCGCACGCTTATTCGCTCTTGCCGCGCCGATCAGTGCCATATTGTCACTCTCGGTACCGCCGGAAGTAAAATACACTTCCTTTTCCTGTACCTTCCAGAGTCTGGCAAATGTCTCTTTTGCTTCTTTTATATATTTTTCTGCTTCCACACCCTTGTTATGCATGGAAGACGGATTCCCATAGTCTTCACACATGACCTTCTGCACCAGTTCCCCAACGCTTCGGTATGCCATGGTGGTCGCCGAATTATCCAGATATAATTCCTTCATTTCTTCACTTCCTGTACTCTTCATTCTTAGTATTAGATTATGTTTCTACCCTTCCAGATGGAACATCAGAACCGAAAGCATCGTAAGTCCTGCCGTCTCTGTCCTGAGGATTCTCTTTCCAAGTGTCACCGGCTTTGCCCCGGCTTTCGCAGCAAGTGCTACTTCTTCTTCCTCAAAACCGCCTTCCGGTCCGATGAAGATACCGACCGACTGCCCCGGTCTGATTCCTGCAATGATCTGCTTCGTCTCTTCCATCCCTTCCGCCAGTTCGTACGGGATCAGGACAACATCCAGTTCTTCCGCAAGCTTCAGTGCCTGTGCATAAGTGCACACTTCTCCCACTGTCGGAATTATGCCTCTTCCTGCCTGTTTTGCCGCACTGACTGCGATCTGCTGCCAGCGCTCGACCTTCTTCTTCGCCTTCTTCGCATCCAGCTTGACTACGGCACGCTTCGTCGCTACCGGGATCACCTGATATGCGCCCAGCTCTACTGACTTCTGTACGATCAGTTCCATTTTATCCTGCTTCGGAAGTCCCTGAAACAGATAGATCTTTGAGGCCAGTTCGCTCTCATCCCGCTTTTTCTCCAAGATCTTAAGCACGGCCATATCTTCTTCATAGGATTCTACCGCGCACAGGTACTGACTTCCTTCTCCGTCATTTACCGTAAGCTCCTCGCCAGTCTTCATGCGGAGGACATTCTTCATATGATTGACATCTCCACCTTCTACGTAGATCTTTTCTTCCTTCACCTGCTCCGGTGATACAAAAAAATGCTGCATATCAGATCCTCTAATTCTTTCTTGCCGTTACAGATACCCATTCACCCTGGTGGTTCACTTCCAGAACTTCCAGGCCTGCTTTCTTCACAGCTTCTACAACCACTTCTTCTTTATCTTCGATGATTCCGCTTGTGATATAGATACCGCCCTTTTTCAGCTGGTGGATGATCACAGGTGTCAGAGGCACCAGCACATCTGCCAGGATATTTGCTGCCACGATATCGTATTTCTCATATCCGACCTTATCCTGTACTTCTTTATCATCAATGATGTTGCCGATCATAACTTCGTACTGGTCTCTGCTGATTCCGTTATTATCCATATTTTCATATGTCGCATCGATCGCACACGGATCCAGGTCGGTTCCTACCGAATGCTTTGCACCGAATTTTAATGCCAGCATTCCAAGGATTCCACTTCCACATCCGACATCTAAGATCTCTGTATCTTCTGTCACATATTTCTTAAGCTGGCGGATGCAGAGCTGTGTAGTCTCATGCATACCGGTTCCAAATGCTGTACCCGGATCGATATGGATCACCATCTTGTCACTGTCTTTCGCTTCCACATTCTCCCATGAAGGAATGACAAGAATGTCATCAATATAGAACTGATGGAAATACTGTTTCCAGTTATTTACCCAGTCCACATCTTCGGTCTGTGATTCCTCGATCGTACAGTCACCTACATTCAGATAGCTTCTCATCTCTTCTAATTCCTGTCTGACCTTCAGTAATATCTCATGTTTGTCCACGTCTTCGTCCAGATAGAATGTCAGATATGCACATCCGTCATCTTCCGGCATGTCCGGCAGGATGTCTACGAACATCTGCTCTTTGTCAGACTGGGTAAGCGGGATCTTATCCTCGATCTGTACTCCTTCGATTCCAAGATCAGCAAGTATGCTGCTGACGATATCTTCTGCCTCTGTCGTCGTCTTCAGACGAAACTGATTCCATTTCATATATATTCTCCTTTATGTCATCTTATATTTTTTACGTTCATTCATCGTATATGCTGCTCTCATCTGCACTATATCCGCAGTACTCCCAGTATCCATATACATTGTTTATTCTAACACCTGTGCCGTTTAAAGTAAATGTACTTCTTTTGTTAAAACTCCGTTAAGAAATTAACGCATTCTGTTCAGACCGTGTTAAGAAGCCCTTTCTTCTCTTTCACTGCCTTGCAAAAGTGCATACAATGTATCCGGAAGCAAAATTCCATATCATATTTACACAAAAGCTGCCACATTGGGTTCTTTGAGATCTCCAGGCGGCGAACATCAGCAAGGAGGACTTTTTTATGAATATTGGTATTTTAATTCTTATGATCATCGGCGGAGGTGTCGGCGTACTGTCGTCTCTTTATATTGCACTCAGTTTTCCGGCAGTCATTATCTGGAAAATTTTCCGTAAGATCCGCCACGGATATAAACTTACATATTAGATTGATTCAAACCTCTATTTTTAACCATTATTTTACGGCAGTGTTCAGATCCTGTTCGATCTCATCCATTTCGGACAGGATCTCTTCCTGCTGTTTGTCGAATAATAATTTCTTATTGTACTGATAATACTTGTCGCAGTCATTTTCCTTCAGGAACTGGATACTGTAATAATTCGTGTTAAGCTCTGTCACGAAAGAGACCATCTCCTGACTGTCTCCGAATGCATCTTCCATGAACTCAAATGCATGTTCCAGTGCGGAAAGCGTGTGTTCTGTCAGTTCTTCCCGTTCTGCCACTTCTTTTCCAAACACTTCTTTTATACGCTCAAATGCATCTTCCCCGTCCAGATGTTCTGCTTTCACAAGCTGTTCGTAAGATTCCAGTGTATCCAGTACCTGTTTCCGCACATGATCTTCCTGCTTTGTCATCTGTTCTTCTTTTCTGAGTTTTTCATACTTCTCTCTCGCCTCGCATACTACAAGATCAATCTGCAGATTAGATTTGTATAATTTCAGATACTCATATAAGATCGTCACGAAACGGTCCTTTAAGAAATATTCTTTAAAGCAGGTTCCCAGTCTGCCGATCAGCATATTAACTACGCTGAAGCGTTCATCAAATGCCGCATATTGCAGTCTTTCCAAAGTATCCTTTGTATAGACACCTTCGATGATCTTCTCAAGTCCGTAATCTTTCTTGTATTTTCTGTACAGTTCCAGATAATTTGCAAAGTCCTTGGCAATCTTCCAGTGCTGGATATACTGATGGACGACCTCTCTGTCCGCTTTCTTTCCCAGCTTCTCATAGGTCTTCAAAAGCTGGGACAGATCTTCCCATCCTCTGGCTGTTGCAAAGACACGGCCATCCACCGTCGTCTCCATGCGGTAGAAATAGTCTCTCCGGATCTCCAGATATGCAAGGATTGCCGGATGGATATCAGCCTGGTAAGCATATTCTTTCCAGACATCGTAATTCACGTCCACATCGATCTTCTTGATACGGTCAAGTGTCACCACGTCAAAATCACGGACGGACTTATTATATTCCGGCGGGTTGCCTGCTGCCACGATGATCCAGCCTTCCGGGATCTTCTGATTACCGAACATCTTACACTGCAGGAACTGCAGCATCGTCGGTGCCAGTGTCTCCGATACACAATTGATCTCATCAATGAACAGGATTCCTTCTTTCAATCCGGTCTCTTCCATCTTGTCATATACCGAAGCGATGATCTCACTCATTGTATACTCGGTAACGGAATATTCCTTTCCGCCATATGTCTTCTTCTCAATAAACGGCAGTCCCACCGCACTCTGTCTGGTGTGGTGTGTGATCGTATACGCCACCAGTGCGACCTTGCATTCCTTTGCCACCTGTTCCATGACCTGTGTCTTTCCGATTCCCGGAGGTCCCATCAGCAGAATCGGTCTCTGCCGGATCTGTGGGATCATGTAATCCCCAAACTCATCTTTGGCGAGGTATGCCTCGATGGAATCTTTGATTTCTTTCTTTGCTCGTTTTATATCCATTTATTATCTTTCCTCCATGTATCTCGACAGTTCCTTATAAGTCCTGCTCTTCTTCCAGAATGATCTTGATCGCCCACGGCGGGACATCCACATCTTCGTACTCTTCCTCCATGAACACAAATGCTGTCTCATAGACCGGTCGCTTCGCCGGATAGATTCCTCGTCCGTCCGTAAAATAGATCATCCCCCGCAAATGTTCAAATGTATGCTGCCGGATCAGATCGTCCACATAGGCAAATGCCGGGCGGAAATCCGTCCCTCCTTCGCCTTTTAGCTCCAGCTTCTCCATGTAGGATTTCAATTCT
>JBNMJT010000124.1:0-6710 GCA_050873945.1 Dorea sp. | reverse complement strand
GGTACATTTATGTTTGCGGCAGCAGCAACTGGCGGAGATATTACAGTTAAGAATGTAATCCCGAAACACTTAGAGGCAACAACTGCCAAGCTTGAAGAAATCGGATGCGAAGTTGAAGAATTTGATGACGCAGTTCGTGTACGTTCTACAGGCAGACTTCATCGTACTCATGTAAAGACTCTCCCGTACCCAGGATATCCGACAGATATGCAGCCACAGATTGCTGTAACACTGGCGCTTGCAGAAGGTACAAGTATTGTAACGGAGAGCATTTTTGAGAACAGATTTAAATATGCGGATGAACTTTCCCGTATGGGAGCTAACATCAAGGTTGAAGGTAATTCAGCAATCATTGATGGTGTGAAGAAACTGACAGGTGCAAGAGTAAGTGCTCCTGATCTTCGTGCCGGTGCAGCTCTTGTAATTGCTGGTCTTGCAGCAGACGGAATCACTATTGTCGATGATATCGTTTATATCCAGAGAGGATATGAGAATTTCGAAGAGAAGCTCAGATCCCTTGGCGCTGAGATCGAGCGAGTATCCAGTGAGAAAGAAATCCAGAAATTCCGTTTAAGAGTGGGATGATAAAAAATACCAAAAAAATAGCTTGACAATTATCGATGTTAAGTATATTGTATGGTGTGCAGCAATATTAATGAAAGTTAATAATTAGTAATAGCCTTTTATTCAGAGTGGTGGAGATACAAAGGATCTGCGAAGCCACGGCAACCCCTTTAGTGGAGGAAGGTGCCAACCTGAGCGAGTGATCGAACAATAAGAGGATTGTTGAGATAATCAGACAGTCCGATTACTTCGGGCTGTTTCTTTTTGTTAACACATAGAAAAAAGGAGAATACAATGGAGAAAATTTTATTTACTTCTGAATCTGTAACTGAAGGCCATCCGGACAAAATGTGCGATGCCATTTCTGATGCCATTCTTGATGCAATCATGGAACAGGATCCAATGGGACGTGTTGCATGCGAAACAGCTACAACAACAGGTCTCGTACTGGTAATGGGGGAAATCACAACAACTGCAAATATCGATATTCAGCAGATTGTAAGAGATACTGTTCGTGAAATCGGATATGACCGTGGTAAATATGGATTTGATGCAGATACATGTGCAGTTA
Source organism: Dorea sp. (assembly GCA_050873945.1). Taxonomy (GTDB): domain Bacteria; phylum Bacillota; class Clostridia; order Lachnospirales; family Lachnospiraceae; genus Dorea_A. The sequence continues at coordinate 5,575 of JBNMJT010000124.1, read as the reverse complement.
TCACAGCTCTGGACAAACAGTCTGTAGATATCGCTCTTGGTGTAGATAAAGCACTGGAAGCTAAGATGGGTGAAGAAGAAATCGATGCGATTGGAGCAGGTGACCAGGGAATTCAGTTTGGTTATGCTTCCAACGAAACAGAAGAGTATATGCCATATGCAATCAACATGGCACACAAACTTGCACGTCAGGTAACAAAAGTTCGTAAAGACGGTACATTAAAATATTTAAGACCAGATGGAAAAACACAGGTTACTGTAGAATATGATGAAGCCGGAAAACCTTTCCGTATTGATACAGTTGTATGCTCTACACAGCATGATCCGGATGTAACTCAGGAACAGATCCATGAGGACATCAAGAAATATGTATTTGATGAAATTATCCCGGCAGATATGGTAGATGAGAATACACAGTACTTCATCAACCCGACAGGTCGTTTCGTAATCGGCGGACCTCACGGTGACAGTGGACTTACAGGACGTAAGATTATTGTTGATACTTATGGTGGAGCTGGTCGTCACGGCGGCGGAGCTTTCTCTGGAAAAGACTGCACAAAGGTTGACCGTTCTGCTGCATATGCTGCACGTTATGTTGCAAAGAATATTGTTGCAGCAGGTCTTGCAGATAAATGTGAGATTCAGCTTTCCTATGCGATCGGTGTTGCTCATCCGACATCTATCCACGTAGAAACATTTGGAACAGGCAAACTTTCTGATACAAAACTGGTTGAGATCATTCGTGAGAACTTTGACCTTCGTCCGGCTGGAATCATTAAGATGCTTGACCTGAGAAGACCGATCTACAAACAGACAGCTGCTTACGGACACTTTGGCCGTACAGATGTAGATCTTCCATGGGAACATCTTGACAAAGTTGATGATCTTAAGAAATATCTTGCATAATTGGTATCGGAGAAGATATCGCAGAAACTGTGAGAATACAGTTGTGAGAAAATTGAAATTGTACATGAGACTGTAAATCAGAAGTGACAGTATTTTTATCTAATCTGCTGGCATACAGGGTGATTTACGGGATAAAAGAGGAAACAGGAATTATCTGGAAATATCTGACAGATGATTCCTGTTCTTTTTATAGAAAATTTAGATATGGCAAAGAGACTTTATGATATAATATTTTTAAGCTGTACGGATTAGATGAGGTTGCAGTTTTGGAGTTTGTAATGGAAATGGGAAACTTGTCTGATCCGGTTAAATAAAAAAGATAAAGGATGATTCAAATGAAATTAAAGACAAGGATCATAGTAGGGTTCGGCATGAGCATTCTGGTTCCGCTGCTTTTGTTTTCAGCAACCTTATATGGATTAAGCCATACGAAATTTGCACAGCAGGCAAAGGATTCCTCTGAGGTTGTGTATGATATTTCTGTTGGAGAATCAGCTAACAGCCAGACTCAGGTAAGATTGATAGCCAAAGATGTATTATTTACGGCAACGGTAATTCTGGTATTTACATCATTGTCTATTGGATTGTGGATATACAGAAGTATTGCAACACCACTGGTAAAATTAAAGAAAGCTACCCAGAATATCAAAGAGGGAAATTTGGACTTCGTTCTGGAAGTGGAGGGAGATGACGAATTTTCAGAGCTTTGCAGAGATTTTGAAGAGATGCGAAAGCGGCTGAAAGAGTCGGCAGAAGAGAAAGTCCTTCTGGACAAAGAGAACAAGGAACTGATCAGTAATATTTCTCATGATCTTAAAACTCCGATCACTGCAGTAAAAGGATACGTGGAGGGCATTATGGATGGGGTGGCAGACACTCCGGAGAAAATGGATCGTTATGTAAAGACCATCTATAATAAGACAAATGAGATGGATCATCTGATTAACGAACTGACCTTTTATTCCAAAATCGATACAAACAGAATTCCATATACATTCAGCAAGCTGAATGTAGAAGATTATTTCAGTGACTGTGCGGAAGAAACAGGACTGGAACTGGAAACAAGAGGAATAGAACTGGTATATGCAAACTATGTGGAGAGTGGCGTACAGGTAATCGCAGATGGTGAGCAGATCCGCCGTGTAATCCACAATATTATCAGTAATGCAATCAAATATATGGACAAACCGAAGGGAATTATTCAGATTCGTGTTAAAGATGTAGGTGATTTCATACAGGTAGAGATTGAAGATAATGGAAAAGGAATAGCTGCGAAAGATCTGCCATCTATTTTTGACCGTTTTTACAGAACGGATGTGTCAAGAAATTCTTCCAAAGGTGGAAGCGGAATCGGACTTTCCATTGTAAAGAAAATTCTTGAAGATCATGGTGGAAAGGTCTGGGCGACCAGCAGACTTGGAATCGGCACGATTATGTATTTTGTACTTAGAAAGTATCAGGAGGTACCAATGAAATGAGCAGAATTTTAATCATAGAAGATGAAGAAGCAATCGCAGATCTGGAGAAAGACTATCTGGAACTTTCCGGATTTGAGGTTGAGATTTGTAACAGAGGAGATACAGGACTGACTAAGGCACTGAATGAGGAATTTGATCTGATTATTCTGGATCTGATGCTGCCGGAAGTGGACGGCTTTGACATCTGCAGACAGGTGCGTCAGGAAAAAAACACTCCAATCATTATGGTGTCAGCAAAGAAAGATGATATAGATAAAATCAGAGGTCTTGGTCTTGGTGCAGATGACTATATGACAAAACCATTCAGCCCAAGCGAGCTGGTAGCCAGAGTCAAGGCACATATGGACAGATATAATCGTCTGATCGGATCTAATGTGAGAAAGAACGATATTGTGGAGATTCGAGGCATCAAGATTGACAAGACTGCGCGCCGCGTATGGGTGAATGGAGAGGAGACAACATTTACTTCCAAAGAGTATGATCTTCTTACATTCCTTGCAGAGAATCCTAACAGAGTATTTACCAAAGAAGAACTGTTCAGAGAAATCTGGGATATGGAATCAGTGGGAGATATTGCAACAGTTACTGTTCACATTAAAAAGATTCGTGAAAAAATCGAATTTAATACGGCCAAACCTCAGTATATTGAGACAATCTGGGGAGTTGGTTACAGATTCAAAGTATAAAAAAGGGAGAAAATGGAAAGATTATATAAAAAATTAGAAAGCTATGGGCAGTCGGATTATTATCCATTTCATATGCCGGGACATAAGAGAAATAAGTTATCTTCAGCAGGAGAGTTTCCTTTTGAAAGAGACATTACGGAGATTTCAGGATTTGATAATCTTCATCATGCAGAAGGGATTCTGAAGGAAGCACAGGAATATGCAGCTCAGATTTATGGGACAAAGAAATGCTTCTTCAGTGTAAATGGAAGTACAGCAGCGCTTCTTGCAGCAGTCAGTGCAAGCGTAAGTAAGGGTGGCAGGATACTTGTGGCAAGAAACTGTCACAAAGCAGTTTATCATGCATTGTATTTAAGAGAATTACAGCCAGTCTATATTTATCCACACGAAGATCACCGGTTGGGGATAAACGGTGGGATTTCTGCTGAGCGTGTGGAAAGATATCTGGAAGAAAATCCGGATGTACAGGCATTTCTGCTGACATCTCCTACATATGACGGAATTGTGTCTGATATAAAGGCGATTGCAGAAATAGTGCATAGATATGGGATTCCACTGATTGTGGATGAAGCACATGGCGCGCATTTTCATTTTTCTGAGTATTTTCCGGTTTCGGCAGCAGACCTGGGAGCTGATATCGTCATTCAGAGTTTTCACAAAACGCTGCCATCCATGACACAGACAGCGGTGCTTCATATATGCAGTGGCATGGCAGATGTGGAGAAAATCAGAAGATTTATGGGCATCTATCAGACCAGCAGTCCTTCTTATATTCTGATGGCAAGTATGGATGCGTGTATGGATAAATTAAAAAAAGACGGGCAGCAGATGTTTCGGGAATTTACATTCAATCTGGAACAGACCAGACAGCGACTGTCAAATTGTGAAAAGATAAGGCTGATAGAGGCTGCTATGATTAAAGGTACCGGAATCTATGATTTTGACAGATCGAAACTTCTTTTTTCAACAGTGGGAAGTTCAATCAACGGACATCAGCTTCACGAGATGCTTCGCGACAGATTTCATATTGAGATGGAAATGGAAGCAGAGAAATATGCGCTGGGGATCGCGGCAGTTGGAGATACAAAAGAGGGATTTGAAAGATTATGTGATGCAATTGAACAGATTGATGCAGAGACAGAATTTGTAGCTTCAGCAGAGGAATCCCAGGAGACTGTTTCTTATGCAAGAATGAAGCAGATTATGAGTATTTCCCAGGCAATGGATGCACAGCAGAGAAGATATCCTCTGGAAGAGAGCATTGGAAAAGTCAGCGCAGAATTTGCCTATTTATATCCGCCGGGAATTCCGATCATTGTGCCGGGCGAGCAGATAACTGGACAATTCGTACGAAATGTGAGAAGATACATGGAACAGGGACTGGAAGTGCAGGGACTTAGCGATACATCCGCTGAGACGATCTGCGTGGCTGCCCGAAATGAATCGGGACAGGAAGATGACAGTCCGGCAAAGGAATAAAATAGCAGACATGGGAAAGATTTTTTACATTATGGGAAAGAGTGCGTCCGGAAAAGACAGAATTTATTCACTTCTGGCCGCACATAAGGAACTGAATTTAAAAACACTGGTCCTGTATACGACCAGACCAATCAGAGCTGGAGAACAGGATGGGAAGAATTACTACTTTGTAGATGATAAGAAATTGAAAGAATTTCGCAGAAACGGGAATCTGATCGAGGCGAGAGCATATCATACCGTTCACGGAATATGGACATATTTTACCGCAGATGACGGACAGGTGGACCTGACTGGTTCTGATTATCTTGGTATTGGAACACTGGAATCCTTTAAGAAAATGCGTAAATATTATGGGGATGATGCGGTCTGTCCTGTTTATATCCAGGTAGAAGATGGTGAAAGACTTAGCCGCGCTCTTAAGAGGGAGCGTGAGCAGGCAAATCCGAAATATGAGGAAATGTGCAGACGGTTTATTGCGGACCAGTCGGATTTCTCAGAGGAGAACATTCTCCGGGCCGGAATATGGAAACGTTTTCAGAATATAGATCTCGATGAGTGTGTGAAAGAAATCGTAAATTATATAAAATCTATGCAATAGATCTTCTTTTATGGTATAATATCTTACAAAACGGACTGGTGAGGTGATTCTTATGATGGGATTTAACAACATTATCGGACATGATGAGATTATCGGACATTTAAAAAATGCAATAGACGCGGGAAAAATATCGCATTCTTATATTTTTACCGGCGAACCAGGTTCTGGTAAGAAACTTCTTGCAGGAACTTTTGCGGCTACACTTCAATGCGAAGCCGGTGGTACAGAACCGTGTCAGAAATGTGATTCATGTAAGAAAGCTATGGGCAAGAATCATCCGGATATTATTATGGTTACACATGAGAAACCGGGAACGATCACAATTGATGAGATCAGAGACCAGGTCATTCATGATGTGGATATCAGACCATATTACAGTCCTTACAAGATTTATATTATTGCAGATGCAGATCTTATGACACCGCAGGC
>JBNMJT010000123.1:0-6854 GCA_050873945.1 Dorea sp. | reverse complement strand
TTTTCCAGCACCTACGCAGTGGGCAAGAAGCGTGTTTCCTCCTAGAAGGATTCTTGCCACAGCATTTTTCTGATGAGGCTTTAACTCAATCGCCGGATTCATTCCCGGAAACTGTAAATGACTTCCATCATACTCACGCAGACGTATGTTATTGAATGTGTTGTTGTAATACTCCACATATTTCTGTCTGCGTTCCGGCTCTGAAAACAGCCATTCCTTGAACTTCTCCCTAATCATGTTCTGCTTTTCTCTTGCAAGCATTGTCTCGTTCTTATTGACTTCATAATGATATTTTCCATCGCCATCATCAATCCTGTCCCTTACTGTCACAGTTTTCAGGTTCAAGGTATCCTCAAAAATAGAATAAGCATCCATGCGGCTCGTACCATAGGTCTTAGTGGCTGCCACTGAACGCTTATCCATACTTTTATTTTCGATGAACCATTCCATGCTCATCTTATTCAAATGCACCTGAATACCGGAATTATAATACTGGCTCCTTACCGCTCTCGCCTGCTTTGGCGTATTCAGCAGCTCATAGATAAACTGCTCATAGTCCAAAGGCTCAATCCATGTGGTTCCAATCTTCACATCAATATCCGATGCCTCAATCCACTCCGGCTGCACCTTTTCAAGTGCTTCTGCATTTTTTGCAAACCTCTCGGCTTGCGGGTTATCTGTATCCTGTGACATAGCTTTTGCCACACGAAGCTTATCCCTTACATTACCTGACAGATATTCATCCGCTGTCTCCCAGCCTGCATCCGGATTATTATCCTTGCAGCGGTCAGGATTCAGGAAAATAAGTCCGTCCAGCTCCTCCACAAGAACTGCTCTTTTCAGTTCTGTTGTGGCATCTTCACTAAGTGATATTTTCTCTGGTGGATTGCCGCTTTTTTCTGCCAGTTCTTCCATTTCCTTTGTGATATCCGGCTCATAGATACTTAACATATATGGGATATTTACATATCCAAACTCATTGACAGATACATTCAGTGCTTCCACAGCAGTCTCCACCCTGTCAATCGCCGCTTTTGCCTTAATCGTCTGCTTATAGAACATATCCGCTTTCTTCACCTCCCCGTCCTCATTTACATCTTCAAGACTGCAAAGAAGCGGGTAATCGCTGTCATCCCTGAACGCAATCCGGTTTGCTTTGGAAGTAATTGCTCCATATTGTTTTACAAATGCATCATACTTTGTATTAAGAAGTTTCTGCTTATCCGCAAGTTCTTCTTCACTGCATCCCTCCATCTGGATATCAATCAGATTTCTTGTTATCTGTCTGATTTCATCCAATTTTATGATTCTCGCCTCAGCAGTCTGTGATACTTCTTTTCTTACCATCTCGGAATTTTCCCTGTAATAGAGCTTTCCCTCAAAAAATGTGTAAGTATAATTTCTCACATCCGGATCAGCCGGAATAACCTCCTCGGTCTGCTCCGTCTCACCGGAAACACGCTCAAAATCTGTCATCTGCGCTTTGATATTACAGATTGCTTTATTCAGTGCTTCATACATGTTAAAGTTTTCATCATCATTGACACAGACTGTGTATCTGCTGTCCTGTCCATAGATTCTTGTGTCATATTCCATGTGACCAAGCATCATCTCCGGATGTTCGGCAAAGTAAGAGTTGACTGCTATGCCATCCTCGGTGACACCTAAGTGTACCCAGTCCGGTTCAATATCAATCTTTCGCTCTCTTTTCTGCAAAAACAGGATATCCGCTGTTACCTCGGTTCCTGCATTATCCTTAAAGGCTGTATTCGGAAGTCTGACTGCCCCCACAAGTTCTGCTCTCTCTGCCAGATACTTTCTGATGGTGGGATTGGCTTTATCAAGTGTTCCCTTTGTGGTAATTACTGCAACCATTCCTCCCGGTCTTACCTGATCAAGTGCTTTTGCAATAAAATAATCATGGATACGGAAGTTATACTTATTGTACTTCGGATCATATACCTTATAGTCACCGAATGGCACATTTCCGATAACCACATCAAAGAAGTTATCCGGATAAGTGGTATTCTCAAATCCAGTGATAGAAATATTGGCATTCTGATAAAGCTGCTTGGCAATCCTTCCCGAAATGCTGTCAAGCTCTACTCCGTACAACTTATTTCTGCCCTGCATAGGTGCAGGCATGCTTCCAAAGAAGTTACCGATTCCCATTGACGGTTCTAATACATTGCCACTTCTGAAACCAAACTGTACAAGTGCCTGATTCATACATGATGCGATCTCAGGAGAAGTATAAAAGGCATTGTTTACCGTTGCCCTTGCAGCACTGTATTCCTCATCGGTCAGAAATTCCTTCAACTGGGCATACTCTTTACTCCCGCTTTCATTGTTCTCATCAAATGCCTGTGATAATCCGCCCCATCCGACAAACTTAGATAAAATCTCCTGTTCCTGCGGTGTGGCAAGGCGGTTCTCTGCTTCAATCTGCTTTAAAGTACGGATAGCATCCACATTCCACTGGTATCTGGTCTTTGCTCCACCTTTTTCCACATTCCACAGGTTATAATGGAAATTGAGCTTTTTCTGCTTATCAGAAGAAGATGCCGGTTCTGTCTCATTCTGTGTTTTGAAATCTTCAACGGGTTGTGCTTCATCATCTGTAACCTGCCTTGTATCAGATGGAGCAGCTTCTCCATTATCCGATATCAGCCGACCATCTTCATTGATCTTGGTATCCCATCCATTTGCTATTGCCCTTTCCCTTGTAGCAATGCGGTTTTCTCTGACACTATCCTCAATCTCAAAGAATCTGCGATAGACCGGATTCATATCCTCCCTGTCGCTCTTAGCTTTTGTCTCCTGATAATACTTCTTCTGATCCTCACCACAATAATATGGCTGTTTTACCATATAAGACAGGATTTCATATATTTCACGCCAGTCAAGTGAGCCTTCCTTTCGCTCTCCATGCCTGTTCTTATAACTGATCTTCACATATCCACTGCGAAGTGTATATTCGACAAGCCCATACTTATTATTGCAATAAGCTGTCCTTTCTGGTTTATCTGTAACAAATGCTATATCCCTTATCAGGTCAAGCTTATTCGGAATAAATGCAAACTCTGACTGGACAACATCTATAAGAAATGCCTTAAATGGTGTATAGCAGCTACAATCCGTTACAAGAATCTCCGCTGCATCACGCAAATCTTCATCCAGCTCTGCAATACGCTTGGCATAATCAATCGGTGTAATATACTGAAGCTCCGATGGTTCTTTGCTTTGTGGTTCTGCTTCGGCTTCCATCTGGGCACCATATTCTGCCATAGTAACCATGCGGTCTTCCTCGGCTGCCTCCTCTGGTGTCATTTCATATGGTTCATCAAATTCTTCTTGGGATTTCCGATTGACTGCATAACTCTCCGGCTCATCAGGAATCGCATACTCATCAATAACCTCATCAGCATCTACTTCCCGGTACTCTCCGTCAATGGCATCATCATCCTCACGGAGTCCGTCCATTGCAAGCTCATCAATCCGTGGTGTCTCCGGCTGGTATTCTCCGGTAAGGATAAGAGCACCCAGCTCCTTTTCAATATTCTTCCATGAAACATAGCCTTCAACTTCTCCCTCCTCGTCTCTCCACTGAAAACGAAGTCCACTGCCATGAAAGGTGTCATATCCGTGCAGTCCATAGCCCTCTATGGGCCAGCCTGCACCACCCGTACCATATTCCTCCTTGATACGCTTTGCCCTTGTTCCGGCATCAATCTCTGTCTGAAAAATTTCAATTACTCTGCCTTTGCCACCAACAAAGCCAGTCCCACGAAGCAGAACCGTTTTGATATACTCATGCGGTACTGTCGGAGACTTCTTTGGATTCAGATAATTGTATTTACCTGCTAATGCAGCCTTTCTGTCCTGCTCGAACTTATTCATAAATTCATTGTGTCTTTCTGTCTCAGAAGGCTTTACTCCAAAGCTTGCCTGCCCATTCTGGTCGAAAAAAAGGGAAGCCTGTGTATATTCGGCTTCCCTGTTCACTCCTAATGAATTGATTTCATCAAGTTCTCTGTTCAGTTCTGTATCTGTTTCATTGCTTTGTGGAATTTCAGATGCGTTTTTGCTAGATGTATCTTCTAGTGAAGACGCATTACTACCTGATGAAGCACCACTCCCTCTGCCTGCATCTTCGCCTGCTCCCTTAGCTTCCACATCTCCATTGTCGATGACGGATTCTGCGGCTTGTGCTTCTTCAGGTACTGCTCCTCCAGTTGGTCGTAAAGCTGGTTCGCTTCTTCCTCTACTGCTTCCATCTTCTCGTACATCTTCCCGAATCTCAGCAGAGTCTTGTACCTTGCCGGCTCGTTCTCCAGAAGGTAGTTCATCGCCATCCTTCCGTATTTGCCCAGCTTCTTCAATTCTTCCGTCTCGTCCGGCATCGCTATATCCGGATACATTACTCCATCCACGTCTGTGTAAGTCAGTCCTTCCACCATAATTCATTCTCCTTTCGTTCTCAATGGTCTTCAAGTTTCGGCTAAATTCTCTAAGAACACTACAGGAGACATCGCATACAATGGAACCAAGACGGTAAATGATCTCTTCGTCCTTGATATTTACGATCTGACTGAAATCCTGTTCTTGCACAGATAAGTCAAATCCGCATCTCGTCCCTACAGCATACATGATACTCTGGTAAACCAGCTTTTCCATGTCAAAATCCTGCTGTAAGCCATTGCGTTTTTCGTTGAATTCCTTTATCACACTACCTGATAGCTGCATAAGCTCGGTCATTCGATCCCCGAACTCTTCCTTTATTATAAGCCAAACATTTGTTCCTGTAAACTGTTTTAGTATATTTTTTAAATTTTCCCTGCCATCGTCCTTATACCGTTCAACCTGCCCCTCGGACACAAGAAAGTCCACATAATTCTTTAGGTTTTCTCCCTCCAGATCCCATGTGAGTTTTACATTCCTTCCTCCGGTATCACTGATATCAAAGATATATCTCATTCTGGAATCAAGTGCCCTTGACGGGAAGATTGCACAGCCTTTTGCCCCACGCCTTACATATCTTCCCACCTTTTTCCATGCATCATAATCTGCCATAAGTGTACTTTTCTCCGGAGATCTCTGAGCGGTTACCATAACGATATTGTCAAATTCATAGCGGTATAACTGACCTGCGACTTTTAACACATCCATCCAGCTTTTATCCGTTCTGGTAATGTTGCCAATCTCAGAATCATATATCGCCCTGACCTTCATATCAACACCCATATCCTGATCCTCCTACTGAAACATTTCTGCAAATAATCCCTTAAAGATCTTTAACTCCTCCTTGTCCAGCTCGATTGCAAACTCCCTATCCATTGCCTGCTTTTCACATTTATCCTTTTTCTTTACAATCTTGCGCACTACACGAAGCAGTACATAGCATTCCCTGGACTTTTCAATACTCTGTTTGAAAGTAAGATTATTCTCATCCGCAACTTTCTGTGTCTGATAGATAATCTCCTTTAACTTGTCATTGATGCCGTCTACTTCATCAAGGGAAATAATAACGGACGTCTTGGCAACACCCGATCTATCCCATTCCTTATGAAGTTCCTTTACTAAAAATTCCATATTCTTAATTACTGTTGTTGAATCACTTTTCATCGTATCTTTCCTCCGATTTCTTTTCTTTTTTCCTCTGATAATGAAGAAGGGAGCTGTTCTTCGTTATATAGCGAAAAATCAACTCCCTTCATGTCCTCTGAACCAAGGACTATCTTTTCCGAATAATACATATCCATTGCTTTATTAATGGCATCATCAAGTGACTCTGCCTTTACTCTCTGTACTCTTGAGAGCACTTCCTTTATCTCGACATCAAATTCTTTTTCCATCCGATATCCGCCTCCTGTTCCAATCATCCTCATCGGCTGCTTCTGTCTTTTTCTGCTGTAAGTGTCTGCTTAAAGCCTTCATCATACTTTCCATCTTCCAGTCTTTCAAGAAACATATCCTGTTCAAGCGTCTGAAATTGCTCATACATCTCATGCAGAATGTCATTCTGTATCTTCTTTGGAATATCATCATCCTTGGATAAATCCTCCAGAAAGTAAAACTTCTGTTTTAACTTTCCTCTGTAATCATAGATATCCTCTATCCTCTCCGGTGTGCCATATTCCTTTTTGTACCTTCTGAAATTAGTGGCTGATAAAGTAGAACCAAGATAAATACCATGCTCCCACGATACGCCGATTGTGGTATTATCCCTTGTCGGCTTCTCATCTTTCGGGTATCTTTTATACTCTGTTGCACCAATGGCAATCGTAAGAGAGCCGCTTGCCATATCCATTACCACAAGATTTTTTGGTGATAATGCTTCAAGAACCATATAATCGTGATCGTTGAAATTATGAAATGTCTGCCCTCTCTCAAATGTCCTGTCACTCCTCTCATAATGCAGGATAAAATCATCTACCCATCCTTTATCTGTCATGGCAAGTTCTTTCATCTTTTCTATGCACTCTGGCGAGCTGCGTTCCTTATCAAAACGAAACTCCTTTGAATCGTTATACACTCCCTGCAGAAAGCGTCCAAGCTGTACATCATCCTTACAGAATCTTGCAGATATCGTTACATTTGCCACCCTGTAATACTCTGTAAAGCTTTCCTCTTCTCCAAGAGTTCTGCCAAGACAAAGCATCTGATCTGCCAATTCTGACATATCATCAATAGAAACAAATTTCTTATAATCGTCCAATGTCATAAGCATATTTATCTCTGTTCCCTTATCATTTTCTATTGCCAGAACCATATCTCTTAAATCCATTCTTACCTCCATTCCCAGAGAGGACATCTGCCCTCTCTGAATTTTTAATCTATGGTCGTCCTATCAC
>JBNMJT010000122.1:0-6870 GCA_050873945.1 Dorea sp. | reverse complement strand
GTCGCCGGGTTCGATTTCCAGTTCTTCCGCGATCGAACCCGGATAGACGGTCTGTATCAGGTGTTCTTGTTCTCTTTTATTCACAAATAGGATCCTCCGTTTAAACATTTGCTCATATAGACAAAATGATAGCTTATTCTGACGGTAAGTGCAAGGTGGGATTTTGAAATATCAGGAGGAAATTTTGGATAAATTGATGAAAAAACAGTAATTGACGAGAATCATTTTTCTACGTGATGTGAAAAAATGCAATTTCATGTAAATATAAGATTGTAATCATCCGTTCAACGTGACATAATAAGAAAGGAAAAGTTAAGAATATTTTAAAAGAATGTTAAGTGAAGGTAAAATTAGCTGACAACAAAGGAGAAAATTATGGAAATATTTTCTATGGTATTGTCATTGTTAAGCGGGGTTGCTTTGTTCCTGTTTGGAATGTCCCTGATGGGAGATGGACTGAAACAGGTTGCCGGTAACAAACTGGAAGCATTCCTTTACAAATGACAAACACACCGCTGAAAGGGGTAGCACTTGGTACGGCAGTTACCAGTGTAATTCAGTCATCTTCTGCAACAACGGTTATGGTTATCGGATTTGTTAACTCCGGTATGATGAAGCTGAAACAGGCAATCGGTATCATCATGGGAGCCAATATCGGAACCAGTATTACCGGATGGATCTTATGTCTTTCTTATATTGACGGATCCAACGGAATTGCGAAGATTTTATCTTCTGCAACGATAGCGGCAGTGGTAGCAGTCGTTGGTACGATCATGCGGATGGTCTGCAAAAGAACAACGCATAAGAATATCGGTAACATCATGCTTGGTTTTGCAATCCTGATGACAGGTATGCAGACAATGAGTGGTGCGGTTACACCATTAAGAGAGAGTAAAGTGTTTATTGATATGCTGACAATGTTCTCGAATCCGATCGCAGGTATCCTGGTAGGTATTGCATTTACGGCAGTCCTTCAGAGTGCATCTGCTACAGTCGGTGTATTACAGGCGTTATCTGTAACGGGAATCCTTACATTTTCAAGTGCATTCCCGATCATCCTTGGTATCGGTGTCGGTGCATCCTGTCCGGTACTGATCTCAGCGATTGGAGCTAACAAGAATGGTAAGAGAACGGCCCTTGTGTACTTATTGAATGATACGTTTGGAATGTTGATCTGGTCGATTGGATTCTATACGATCAATGCATTTGTCCATTTTGATTTTATGGATAATATCATGTCGCCGGTAGCGATTGCATTATTGAACACGGTATTCCGTCTGGTAACGGTATGCATCCTGTTCCCGTTCATTAACAAGCTTGAAAAACTGGTATGCTGGCTGGTAAAAGACAGCGCAGAAGAGCTGGAGGACGAGGCGGATTTCGATCTCCTGGAAGAACGTCTCCTTGCATATCCTGCATTGGCGATCGGACAGTGCCACAGAGCGATGAGTGGTATGGCGAAGAAGCTTCGTAAGAATGTCAACCGTGCGATGAATCTTCTGAATGAGTATCAGCAGAGCAAGTTCGACAAGGTTCAGAAGAAGGAAGACCTGATCGATAAGTATGAAAGCCGTCTGGGTGATTACCTGATCAAACTGACCAAGCGTGAGATGAACACGGCACAGACCAGACAGGTATCCCTGTATCTGCATACGATCAATGACTTTGAACGTATCGGTGACCATGCTTCCTATATCGCATATATGTCCAGCGATATGCATGAGAATAAGACACAGTTTTCAGAAGATGCATGGGATGAGCTGAATGTTGTCATGGAGGCAGTACGTGAGGAGATCAACCTCACCTGTAAGGCATTCCTGGAAAATGATAAAGAGATGGCACAGAGAGTGGCACCGCTTGGTATGGTTATTACAACGCTCTGTGATGAATTGAAGATGCGTCATGTGGAACGTATGAGTAATGGCGGATGCGGTCTGGAAGAAGGAACTGTATTTACGGATATCCTGAACAGCTTTAACCGTATTGCTGCCCACTGTGCAAGTGCAATGGTTGCGCTTATGAACAGTGATAAGGAGAATATGGATACACATATTCATGATTCGAAGGTATATCCTTCTGACAGCATCGAATTTAAAACTTATCTGAACGAATATAATCAGAAATATGAGATCAAAAAAGACGGGGAACATATGAGAAGTATGGAACCGGAAGAGGTTGAGTAGGATTTTTGAAGAAAATATATTGTGCAACAGATATTTGAGATAAGATAAATAGAATGAATGAATGAAATAAAAGAACGGAATCTGAGATGGTAAGAATACTTCAGATTCCGTTTTTTTATTTCATTTGTTCGTAAGGAACTGTCAGTGGCAGGTTCTGCAGAGATTTAAGTATGCAAGAGAAGCTGCCTTAACGATTACGGTATTCCCGCGGTGACATCTGATATTCTTTTTTGAACAGCCGGTTAAAATAAGACAGATTATTGAATCCTGTGCGTTCCGAGATCGATAAGATACTGTCATCCTCCGTGAGCAGAAGTCTGGCGGCGATGGTGAGCCGGTAACCATTCAGGTAACTGGTGAATGTTGTATGCAGATGCTGTTTAAAGAATTTCATAAAATGAGATTCGGAAAATCCCATGTAATCTGCTGCACTCTGAACGGTGATCGGTTCTGTGTAATGCGATTCAATATAGGAGACAATCTGTTTTACCTTATCCAGAGATTTGTTCCGATTGAAGGTGACCGGTGCGCCCTGAGAGGAGAATAAAAGGAAAAAGAAGTGAAACAGATGTCCTTTTACCGACAGTTCGTAATAGTCCGGTCTTTTACTGCAGAGCTCATCGATTGCATCGATACAGGAAGCAAGGGCTTCGTGGCAGGTACAGGAATCATCGAAGAGCCATGGAAGTTCATATTCCAGTGAAAAATATGGCTGGAAATATCCAATTGTCCGGGAGTCTGAACCGGCAGAGTAAAGAAGGTCCGTCTGAAACAGGATATTTTCATATTCCATGCTGTCTTTCTCGTGCTGTGAGATAGAGTGGAGCTGCCCCGGACGGACCAGGATGATGTCACCGGCCTTTACGGTCTTTGGCTCGGTATCAACGGAAATGATGCCGCAGCCTTTTTTTATTACAATGATCTCCACGTCATTATGCCAGTGAAGTGGAACCTGTGTGAAATCCAGCGGAATGGAACACAGGTAGGTATTATACGGGAACTGGATGCTGACGTGTTTTTTTGTCTCGTGCAGATTTTCGTAAGTAAGAGTGTTCATAATATATGATGAAATCCTTTCTGAAGTAATCGGGGTTCATGATTTCGTTTGGGTGAAACTATCAAAAAGTTGTATATTTGATAGTATTGTATTACTTTTTACTATTATGATGCAAGAGATAATGTGTATAATCTGACTATAATATCAGTGTAAAGCAAAAGAAAACTAATAAACAAAAGAACTTATAGAAATGAATCAGACACAGATTCAGATCAACATTCAAAAACAATGATGCGACAGCACACATTCAGGAGGTTAATTATGAATTTCTCAGAAAAGTTACAGCAGACACTTGGTAAATCCATCAAAGATGCAGCAAACGAAGAGATTTATGCAGCACTTCTTACAACAGTAAAAGAAGCCGCAGCAGATAAAGGAAGAAATGTTTCAGAAAACGGAAGAAAAGTATATTATATATCAGCAGAATTCCTGATCGGAAAACTGTTATCCAACAACCTGATCAACCTTGGTGTATACGATGAAGTCAGAAAACTTCTTGCAGCAAATGGAAAAGACATCTGCGAGATCGAAGAAGTAGAACCGGAACCGTCACTTGGTAATGGTGGACTTGGAAGACTGGCAGCCTGCTTCTTAGATTCCATCGCAACACTCGGTCTGGAAGGAGACGGAATCGGACTGAACTATCACCTCGGACTGTTCAAACAGGTATTTGAAAATCACAAACAGAAAGAGACTCCAAACCCATGGATCCAGAATACAAGCTGGCTTACCGATACTGGAATCGGATTTGACGTACCATTCAAAGATTTCAGCCTGCATTCAAAATTATACGACATCGATGTAACGGGATATGAAAATGGAACCAATAAACTTCACTTATTCGATATCGAATCTGTAAATGAAAATATCGTAGGTGACGGAATCTCATTTGACAAAAATGATATCCGTGAGAACCTGACACTGTTCCTCTATCCGGATGACAGTGACAAACAGGGCGAACTGCTTCGTATCTATCAGCAGTACTTCATGGTAAGCAACGGTGCACAGTTCATTTTGAAGGAATGTGAAGAAAAAGGATATGCACTGGAAGAACTTGATAAACACGTAGTGATCCAGATCAATGATACACATCCATCTATGGTAATTCCGGAGCTGATCCGTCTTCTGACAGCAAGAGGAATCTCTATGGATAAAGCAATCGAGATCGTGACAAATACCTGTGCGTACACGAACCATACGATCCTTGCAGAAGCACTGGAGAAATGGCCGATTGACTATCTGGAGGCAGTTGTTCCGCACTTAATGCCGATCATCCGTGAACTGGCAGCAAGAGTGGCAGCAAAATATGATAACAAAGATGTGCAGATCATCGACGAGTGGAACCGTGTACACATGGCAAGAATGGATATGCATTATGGATTCAGTGTCAACGGTGTTGCTGCACTGCATACAGAGATCCTGAAAGACGTAGAATTAAAGCCGTTCTATGACATTTACCCGGAGAAATTCAACAATAAGACCAATGGTATCACATTCAGAAGATGGCTGATGCACTGTGACAAGAAGCTGGTAGAATGGATGGATAAATACGGAGTCGGTGAGTTCCGTAAAGATGCTTCCAAACTGGAAGGACTTCTTGCACAGATCGATAACGAAGAAGCACTGAACGAGCTTCTGGATGTTAAGCAGCAGAATAAGACAGCATTAAAAGAATATCTGGAAAAAGAATCCGGAGTTGTACTGAATGATAATGCAATCTTCGATATCCAGATCAAACGTCTCCACGAGTACAAGAGACAGCAGATGAACGTTCTGTATATCATTTATAAATATCTGGACATCAAAGCAGGAAATAAACCAAAGAGACCGATCACAATGATCTTCGGAGCAAAAGCTGCACCGGCATACATCATTGCAAAAGACATCATTCATGTGATCCTGTGTCTGCAGGAACTGATCAAGAATGATCCGGAAGTGGCACCATACCTGCAGGTTGTGATGGTAGAAAACTACAATGTAACAATGGCGGAGAAACTGATCCCGGCATGTGAAGTATCCGAGCAGATCTCACTGGCATCCAAGGAGGCAAGTGGAACCGGTAACATGAAGTTCATGCTGAATGGTGCTGTAACACTTGGAACAGAGGATGGAGCAAACGTAGAGATCCATCAGCTTGTCGGAGATGAGAACATCTACATCTTCGGTGAGAGCAGTGATCAGGTAATCGAGCACTATGCAAAAGCAGACTATGTGGCAGCAGATTACTATATCAATGATGAAGACATCCGCAAGTGGGTAGATTTTATCATCAGCCCTGAGATGCTCAAGATCGGTGATGTACGTACACTTCTTGAGATTCACGCAGAACTGATCCAGAAAGACTGGTTCATGACACTTCTGGATGTGAAGGACTACATTCAGACAAAAGAAAGAGTATTTGCAGATTACGAAGACCGTATGGCATGGGCAAAGAAGATGATCGTGAACATCGCAAAAGCAGGATTCTTCTCATCAGACCGTACGATTGCAGAGTATAACAGAGATATCTGGCATGTATAAAATCCTCCGTCCCAAACTGGTTTTACTGTACAATTTTCCACAGTGTGTTATAATACAGACAATGTGTGCATGGGAATAAGCCGCACAAAAACAATCGGAAAATGAGTGAAAGTACAAAACGAGGAATGGGGAAGTAAGAATGGAACGTAAAAAAGGGCTGATTGCCGCTTTTGCTGCCGGGTTAGCATGGGGATGTACAAGTCCAATAGCCCAGTTTTTATTTGATGAAAAAGGAATTATATCCCAGTGGCTGGTGCCGTACCGGATGATGACCGCAGGACTGCTGCTTCTGTTGTATGCAGTGCTGATCAAGAAGCAGAATCCACTGGTGGTATGGAAAGAACGAGAAGATGGAATCAGAGAGGTTGCATTTGCGATCCTTGGAATGATGGGAATGCAGTATTCATTCTTCTGTGCGATACAGGAGACAAATGCGGGCGTTGCAACGATCTTCCAGTATCTGAATCCGGCGATTCTGTTACTGTTCTATGCAGTAGTATACAGAGTGGCACCGAAAGCAAAAGAGATCATTGCGGTAAGCTGTTCGATCGCAGGTATCTTCCTGGTGGCAACGCAGGGAAATATCCATGCATTATCGATATCGCCGAAAGGACTGATCATGGGAATGCTGCTGGCAATTACGACCTGTTTCTACGGGGTTCTGCCGGGACCGCTTCTTAAGAAATATCCTGCGGAGTCTGTATGCGCATGGGCGATGCTGATCGGCGGAGGCGTGCTGGCAGTATTTTTAAGACCATGGAGAATTGAAGCACATCTGGATATAATTGTGGTCATTGGATTCCTGACAATTGTGATCGTAGGAACGATCCTGCCGTTCTGTCTGTATCTGGCAGCGGTAAAACATGCCGGAAGCGTATATGCAGGACTGTTATCAAGTGTGGAGCCCGTAGCGGCAACGATCGTAGCAGCAATCTTTCTGGGAACCGCATTTCCAATGATCGATATTCTGGGATTTGCACTGGTATTATCTACACTGTTCATTCTGAATATTAATTCAAAATAAAAAGAATATACATTTGAGAATATCTGCGATTGCAGATTTTACAGAATTTTGAGTAACAAAAAAGGATGCATGGACGTGCATCCTTT
>JBNMJT010000121.1:0-6870 GCA_050873945.1 Dorea sp. | reverse complement strand
GAATTTACGTTAAAATAAAATTGCGAGTTGTCTGAACCCCGAAAGGGGTGAGTTCTCGCAATTTTATTTTGTTCTTAGTAAATTTCCACGACCTTAGTGTTTCTGCCTCATGGAACCTGAACAAGAAGTGCCTTATACTGCGTTCTTCAAGGACCGAGAGGCCAATAAAATTAATAAATTAAATTCCCAACCTCTCATGCAGTCTGTAATACACCTGATCGAACTCCCTCTGCCTTCCATCTCCCTTCGTTGTTGACAGAATTGTATGTCTCTTTCCGTTTGGTTCTGTCAGGAATAATGTCTTTTTTACATTGCCTTGTTTTCCTACTTCTACTTTCTCCATCTGGTTCAGATCATATACCCATACATCTGTATCCACGGTCACTACATAATCTTTTGTAACCAGAACCTGTTCCTCTTTCAGTTCCAATACATCCGGTGCTGCAAGCTGACGGAAGAATCCTTCTTTGTCTTTTATTCCGTCCAGTTTTCTGTTGAATTCTTTTCTTGATTTTGTATTCAACACTGCCAAAGCAAGTCCTACACATCCAAGAATTGCTGCAAGCATAATATTATTAAACGAGCAGATCAACGCCAGACACAGAAGGCTGATCCAGACGATCATTCCTGT
Source organism: Dorea sp. (assembly GCA_050873945.1). Taxonomy (GTDB): domain Bacteria; phylum Bacillota; class Clostridia; order Lachnospirales; family Lachnospiraceae; genus Dorea_A. Next base: position 6,239 of record JBNMJT010000121.1, on the reverse strand, counting down.
CTGTAATGATTTGATTCTTTTTGCTGTCAGATCTGCATATTTCTGCTGTCCTGCTGTTTCTATCGCCATATGTTCTTCTCCTTTTACCGCATTTCCGAATCTGTTTTTCTTACAGATATTCCACACACAGTTATCTTTTCCCCCGCTGCTGCTTATTTATCTGCCCATGGTCTTACTGCCTCTTCGTAATATGTAACATTTTCAGAAAGAATCTTCGCCTCTCCGTTCTTTACTTCTACTTCTGTCACTGCACAGTTACTATGAACTCCGATCCCCCAATATTTTTCCAGAGGTTCTTTTCTGATGTTATTCAGCATACCTGCCAGTGCCGCTCCATGTGTGGTAATCAGTATGTTTCCATAGACTCCTTCTGCCTTTTTATACAGACTTTCCAGGAACTCTCCGGTTCTCTTCTTTACATCCTCAAAGGACTCGCCGCCTTTTCCCGGTACAAACCCTGCCGGATCGTCAAAAAATCTGTGGAAATTCTCCGGAAGCTCCCAGTTATCTCTTGCACAGCATTTTCCTTCGTATTCACCAAATGCCATTTCCCCAATTCTGGCATCCTTGATGATCGGGACATCTCTGCCGTCCAGTATGATCCTTGCTGTCGCATGTGCTCTTGACAACGGACTTGAGATACACAGATCGAACGGGATATCACGCAGTCCCTCTGCGGTCTCTTCTGCCAGATGCTTGCCAAACTGATTCAACGGGATATCCACCTGTCCCTGAATCTTCTTTACTTTATTCCAATCAGTTTCTCCATGTCTTACCAGATAAAGTTTCATTCTCCTAATTTTTCCTCCTAAAACACCCTTCTCCGTCCGCAGATTTTCTCCACAGACACCCTTAACTGTCATTGACCTCTAACGCCAATATAAAACTCAGTATATCATACCTTTTCATCTTTTTATAGTAAAATTCTGCCGAAAATGCTATAATATTTCTGCATAAATTCTTTAAAATTATCGAAACAAAGAGGAGTATCATTATGGAAAAAATTGCAAGCTTTACCGTAGATCACCTGAGACTTGTTCCGGGTGTATATGTTTCCCGCGTTGACCAGGTAGCCGGTAATCCGATCACTACTTTTGATCTGCGTATGACCAGTCCTAACGACGAACCGGTTATGAATACTGCCGAGGTCCACACCATCGAACATCTTGCCGCAACATTCTTACGCAACCATGCAGAATATGCAGACAAGACCATCTATTTCGGACCGATGGGCTGCCGCACCGGATTCTATCTGATCCTTGCCGGAAGTTATGAATCCAAAGACATCGTACCTTTATTAAAAGAAATGTACCGTTTTATGGCTGATTTCGAAGGAGAAGTTCCGGGAGCATCCGCAAAAGATTGCGGCAACTACCTGGATATGAACCTGCCGATGGCAAAATATCTGTCTAAGAAGTATCTTACAGAGGTTCTGGAAAATATTACTGAGGAACAGTTAAATTATCCAGTATAATACAGAGATCTTGCCACCGGCAACTTCTCTTGCATACTTTGGTATAAAAAAAACACGCAAGAATGAATCCTGCGTGTTTTTTATATACATTTTTAAATTATGCTAAAGCAGCTTTTGCAGCTTCTGCAAGTGTTGCAAATCCTTCTGCATCGTTTACAGCCATCTCTGCAAGCATCTTTCTGTTCATCTCGATGTTAGCTACTTTTAAGCCGTGCATGAACTTGCTGTATGACAGTCCGTTCATTCTTGCTGCAGCGTTGATACGAGCGATCCAGAGCTGACGCATCTGACGTTTGCGCTGTTTTCTTCCTGCGTATGAAGATGTAAGAGCTCTCATTACAGACTGTTTTGCAACTCTGTACTGTTTAGAACGTGCTCCTCTGTATCCTTTTGCTAACTTTAATGTTCTGTTATGTCTTTTTTTAGCGTTTAATCCGCCTTTAATTCTTGCCATGTCTTATTCTTCCTCCTTCACAAATTGAACCTTATCTTAGAGATATGGTAATACCTTCTTCATGTTCTTTACATTAGTAGCATCAGCGATTGTTGCTTTTCTAAGATTTCTTTTTCTCTTTGTAGATTTCTTAGTTAAGATATGGCTCTTGTAAGCTTTATTTCTTTTTAATTTTCCTGTACCTGTCTTTTTGAAGCGCTTTGCAGCTGCTCTATTAGTTTTAATTTTTGGCATGATATGCTCCTCCTTCAACTTGTATTGTATTTTTAACGTTTTTCAGTTAAAACCATGCTCATGCTTCTGCCTTCCATCTTAGCCGGTTTTTCAATGACTGCGATGTTGCCAAGCATCTGAGCGAAATCGTCCAGAATGTGTTTGCTCTGCTGAACATGTGCCATCTCACGACCTCTGAAACGCAGTGTAACCTTTACTTTGTTACCCTTGCTGATGAACTTCTTGGCATTATTCACTTTAGTATTAAGATCATTTGTCTCAATATTTGGTGAAAGACGCACTTCTTTTACTTCAACGGTCTTCTGCTTCTTTTTAGCCTCTTTTTCCTTTCTTGCAAGTTCATATCTGTACTTACCGTAATCGATAATCTTGCAAACAGGTGGCTGAGCCTTTGGAGCAATCTTTACAAGATCAAGATCTGCTTCCTGAGCAAGCTTCATAGCCTCTCTTGGAGTCATAATCCCTAACTGATCGCCATTCTCTCCAATCACTCGAATTTCTTTGTCTCTAATCTGCCCGTTAATCATTAAATCGCTAATTGTCGTGCACCTCCATCATAAAATAAAAATAAGTGAATAGTTCGAGACTATCCACTTGCATATCTGTATCATAAGATCTATAATCAAATCTGTATTATACTCAATATCAAACCATTAGTCACCCGATTGTGCTAAGGTGAGAGTGGATACTCTACTTTCTTTTTTGCCTTACGCAACATATAATTTATCACATTGTTTCTTTTGTGTCAACTATTTTTCCTCATTTTTTCAGATTTTTAATCTACACCTTTTTAATCTACAGAACCTGTCACTGACAGCTCATTCTGAATATCTCATCCTTTATTCCACGATCCAGCTTTCCAGATCCTGTGCCCCGGCATACTCTTCCAGATATTTTCTGCCGTATTCCAGTGCCTTTTCCAGATCAGCATTTCCCGAAAATGAATAGATCAATGTCAATACTTCTGTTGCATCCTCCGTGATCATTGCACGCTCCGAATCGCTGGTTGAACTTCCAATGGCTCCGTCTTTGTCTGCAAGCACCGGAAGTGCATCAATCTTGATCTCCGCTTTTCCGATTCCTTTGTAAGTCTCACCTTCCTGCCCGATCCGGAATACCAGTTCTTCTGCGATCTGAGATGCGTCATAAGATCCAACCGAAAAGCCCGATTCAATTGAGATCAGGTTATTGGCATCTACAACCGTATTAACCTCATACAGCCCTTTTCCCTGTCCGATCCGGCGGATCAGAGCCTCTGACGACACACGGTATCTGCTCGGATCTTTTCCGAATGCTTTGTAGGCTGCCCTGGATTCTTTTACATTCGGAATCTCGTTGATCCCGTAGTCAAAGATATCATCCCTCGTCTTTTTAAAAATATCTTTCTTCAAATATTTCCAAAGTTCTTCATTCTTCTTTTCTACTTTCACCCGGTACTGCAGGCATCCCACCCTGGTATCCGGCCAGATTTCTTTCATTGTCTTATCAATTGTCAAATGTTTCATATATATACCTCCTGTATGATAAAGTATAAAATCATCGTCTGAGGAACTACAAAAAACCTGCCACTGACAGCATTTCCTGCATGCTTTGGTATCTGCAGAACCTGCCACTGGCAGCTTCTTCCGAACGCATGGCGATAAAAAAGATGACAGTCCGCCCGCAAGCTTCCTGTCATCTTTGACTCGTTCTTTATGCTGCTTTTGTTCTATTTCACAGTATATTAAGCATGCTTTTCTAGGCGAAAAGACTTGTTGCTCCATATATTGCTACTACTGCAACGATTCCCCATCCGATGATACTTAACATACTCTACACCTCCTCAGGATATTTCCCTTCTCTTTCTAATTTCAGTATAGAGTATAATTATACATTTGTTAAATGAAGCTTTTATATGTTACTATTAGTATTCTTAATATTTTGGACTGTTCCTGTGTCCGGTCTTCCGCTGCCTTTTCTATGTATCTATCTATGGTCTGCCATACATACAATTGCGATCATTCCGGCACCAGTATGACCTCCGATCACAGGACCGAGATTATTCATCATGACATTGGTCACGCCCATTTTCTTGCGGACAAGCTCTGCCACATAAGCGGCATCTTCCGGGCAGTTTCCGTGCGGGATCATCACCATGTCCGGCATCTTGCCTTCACATGCTGCAACCGCCATATCCACGATCTTGTTCATGCCTTTCTTTCTGCCCCGCTCTTTTCTGATGATCTGAAGTTTTCCTTCATTATCCAGATAAATGATCGGTTTGATCTGTACCATTGTTCCGATCACTGCTGCCGTCTTCGAGATACGTCCGCCTTTCTGCAGATGGTTCAGATCTTCTACCATAAAGAAATGGCAGACTTTTAATTTATTCTCTTCAACCCACTGTGCAACTTCTTCCAGACTCTTGCCTTCTTTCTGAAGTTCCAGCGCCTTATAATCGATCAGGCCTTCTCCCATACTTGCGCAGAGTGTATCGATCACAACGATCTTTCTCTCCGGATATTTTTCACGCAGATCCTCTGCTGCTATACACATGCTGTTATATGTACCACTGAGTCCTGATGAAAAGCTCAGATGCAAAATATCTTTTCCTTCTTTCAGGATTGGTTCTAAAATATCTATTGCGGTCTGCGGACTTGGCTGTGAAGTCACTGCCATCTCTCCGGCACCTAACATGCCATAGAATTCTTCTGCCGTCAGATCGTACATATCACGGTAAGTCTTTCCGCCGATCGTACAGTTTAACGGGACTACCGGTATCTCTCTTTCCCACACCCAGTCTTTTGGCAGGTCAGATGTACTGTTGATGGTTATTACATATTCACTCATATCGGAAACCTCCTCATCCTCAAGTCCCTTTCATCTTACCATTGTCTTACATATTACGCAAAACTTTTTTCATAGTAATAACAAATACGACACTTGTTGTCAGGACCGATATCACATCTGCGATCGGTTCTGCACGGTAGACTCCCATTACACCCATGAACTTTGGCAGAATGATTGCAAGCGGGATCAACAGGATGATCTTTCTCAAAAGCGCAATAAATAACGATACCTTTGCCTGCCCGAGTGAAATGAATGACGTCTGGCATGCACACTGGATTCCGAAGATAGATATTCCAAGGAAATATACCGGCATAACCCGGCATGTCAACTCCAGCAGTTCCTTATTATTTGTAAATAACCCTGTATAAATCTGCGGCGCAAAGATTGCCACGCCCGCAAGCAGAAGCGTCCCTGCTAGACATACCAGGATCATCCGCTTCATCGTTGCTTTCACCCTGTCCTTATTGCCTGCACCGTAATTATAGCTGATGATCGGCTGGATACCCTGTGTGATACCCTGTACCGGGATCGTGATCAGCTGCATGATACTCATCAGGATCGACATGGATCCCACATACAGATCACCGCCATATCTCTGCAGTCCCGTATTCAGTGTGATCGTCACCAGACTTTCCGTACTCTGCATAATAAATGGTGAGATTCCAAGTCCTGCGATCATCTTGATCACGTCTTTTTTCAAATGCATATTTTTCAGTGTCAGACGCATCACACTTTTTTCCGAAGTCATAAAATGTCCCACCCATGCTGCACTGACCGCCTGCGACAGGATCGTTGCAACTGCTGCTCCGCGCACACCCATATGCAGCACGAAGATGAATACCGGATCCAGACAGATATTTAAGACCGCACCGATCAGGACGGATAACATCGCAATCTTCGCTTCTCCCTGTCCACTGATATAAGCATTCAGTCCCAGTGCAAGCTGCACGAAGATCGTTCCGATCAGATAGATCGATATGTAATCTCTTGCATAGACAATCGTTGCATCACTGGCTCCGAACGCATACAGGACCGGCGTCTTGAATATCGAAAAGAACGCCGTCAGAATTATTGAAAAGAGCACCAGAAGTCCCGCTGAATTTCCAAGGATTTCTTCTGCTCTCTGTCTGTTCTGTTTTCCCAGCTGGATCGAAGCAAGCGGTGCCCCGCCCATCCCGGCAAATGCACTGAATGCCGAGATCATCGTCAGGATCGGAAATGTGACTCCGACGCCGGTCAGTGCCACAT
>JBNMJT010000120.1:0-7103 GCA_050873945.1 Dorea sp. | reverse complement strand
TCTGAACCGGTATCACAGGCAACCCTTCGTATTGTAAAGGTATTCTGGGGACTGGATTCGGCACTGGCATATAAGAGACATTTCCCAGCCATCAACTGGCTGACCAGTTATTCGCTGTATGTGGATAACATGGCGAACTGGTTCAATGACGAAGTGGCAGCGGACTGGATGGAAGACCGTCAGAAGATGATGACGATCCTTCAGGAAGAAGCCGAGTTAAATGAGATCGTACAGATGGTAGGTATGGATGCACTGTCGCCGACCGACCGTCTGAAGATGGAAGCGGCAAGATCCATCCGTGAGGACTTCCTGCATCAGAACTCCTTCCATGAGATTGACACCTACACACCGCTTCGCAAGCAGTATCTGATGATGAAACTGGTATTGGCATTCTATGAGAAATCTGTCGATGCACTGAACAAAGGTGCAGACATGAATGCACTGATCGCAATGCCGGTAAGAGAGAAGATCGGACGTTACAAATATACGGTAGACGCCGATATCGAAAGTGAATACAAGAATGTAGAAGAAGAACTGGATAAAGAAGTTGCGGCTGCATTCGGGAAGGAGGACTTCTAATTATGCCAAAAGAATATAGAACCATACAGGAAGTTGCCGGACCTCTGATGCTGGTACGCGGCGTTGAAAATGTATCCTATGATGAACTGGGTGAGATCGAACTTGCAAGCGGTGAGAAACGCCGCTGCAAGGTTCTGGAGATTAACGGAAGTGATGCACTGGTGCAGTTATTCGAAAGTGCAACAGGTATCAACTTAAGTAACAGTAAAGTACGTTTTCTCGGACGAAGCATGGAGCTTGGCGTATCCGCAGATATGCTGGGACGTGTCTTTGACGGACTGGGCCGCCCAATCGACGGGGGACCGGAGATTTTACCGGATGAAAGACGTGACATCAATGGTCTTCCTATGAACCCGGCAGCAAGAAGCTATCCGGAGGAGTTTATCCAGACTGGTGTCTCTGCCATCGACGGATTGAATACACTGGTTCGTGGACAGAAACTTCCGATCTTCTCGGCATCCGGACTTCCACATGCCAACCTGGCAGCACAGATCGCAAAGCAGGCAAAGGTTCGCGGAAGCAATGAGAAATTTGCCGTAGTATTTGCTGCTATGGGTATTACATTCGAAGAGTCCAACTTCTTCGTGGAATCCTTTAAAGAAACGGGAGCCATCGACAGAACGGTACTGTTCGTCAATCTGGCAAATGACCCGGCCATCGAGCGTATATCAACCCCTCGTATGGCACTGACGGCAGCGGAGTATCTGGCATTCGAAAAAGATATGCACGTACTGGTAATTATGACAGATATTACCAACTATGCGGATGCACTCCGTGAGGTATCTGCCGCACGTAAGGAAGTACCTGGACGTCGTGGATATCCGGGATATATGTACACCGACCTTGCGACATTATATGAAAGAGCCGGAAGACAGAACGGTAAGAAGGGAAGTATCACACTGATCCCGATCCTGACTATGCCGGAAGATGACAAGACACATCCAATCCCGGACCTTACCGGATACATCACAGAAGGACAGATCATCTTAAGCCGTGATCTGTACCGCAAAGGTATCAAACCTCCGATCGATGTACTGCCATCCCTGTCCCGTCTGAAAGACAAGGGAATCGGAGAAGGCAAGACAAGAGCCGACCATGCGAATACCATGAACCAGCTATTCGCAGCGTATGCACGAGGAAAAGATGCGAAAGAGCTGATGACCATCTTAGGAGAAGCAGCCCTTACCGATATCGACCTGGTATATGCGAAATTCGCAGATGCGTTCGAGAAAGAATATGTATCGCAGGGATATGATACCGACAGACCAATCGAGGAGACACTGGAGATCGGCTGGAAGCTGCTGTCTATGCTGCCTAGGGCTGAGCTGAAGCGAATTGATGATAAGTTCTTGGATCAGTACTATGGTAAGCAGTAAGCCATGCGCAGATTCGAGCCGGCATGGCGTCCGGTATATAAAAAAGTATAGAAAGGAGTGATACTATGGCGTCAACCCAGGTAACCCCTACCCGTATGGAACTGACCAGAACCAAGAAAAAGCTGGTCACAGCCATAAAAGGTCACAAACTTCTGAAAGATAAACGAGACGAACTGATGCGTCAGTTCCTGGATCTGGTAAAAGTAAACATGGAGCTCAGAGAAAAAGTGGAAGCAGGTATCCGTTCTGCCAATAAGAATTTCGTTATAGCCAAAGCAGGTATGGACGAAGCAACCCTGAACACGGCACTGATGGCACCGAAGCAGGAAGTAGATTTGGAAGTCGGACAGAAGAATGTCATGAGTGTAGACATTCCCGTATTCGAGACGAAGACAAGAACTGCCGATGCGAATGACATCTATTCCTATGGATTTGCATTTACATCGAGTGATCTGGACGGAGCCGTGAAGTCCCTGGCAGATATCCTGCCGGATATGCTGAAGCTTGCAGAGACAGAAAAAGCCTGCCAGCTTATGGCGGCTGAGATCGAGAAGACCAGAAGACGTGTCAACGCCCTGGAGCATGTGATCATTCCGGAAGCACAGAAGAATATCAAGTATATTACCATGAAGCTGGACGAGAATGAACGAAGCACCCAGATCCGTCTGATGAAGGTGAAAGATATGATGCTGGAGGATGCGCATCATTATAAAGAGAAAGAGTAAAAGCCCATATTGAAAATCCGCAGGTATAAGTTGAAAAGCTTGAATCTGCGGATTTTTTATACCAAAGTATGCAAGAGAAGTTGCCGGTGGCAAGTTCTCTGTATTATCATGTGTTTGGAAGAAATGGCAGTGGCAGGATTTGCAGATACCAAAGCAGGTAATAGAAGCTGTAAATCATAGTTATAATTTATTTGTAAAAAGCGTACTGATTAATGTTTGTTTATGTGTTAATGTATAACAAAGCATATTTCAAAAGAAATCAAAGGTATATAAAGACATATGCCATCTATTTTCTAATTACATTTCAGAAATCTATGCTTTCATACCAATCAATTGTAAAAAAGCAGGAGATGACTGAAAGAGTAAGCGGACATCCTCCTGCGCACAGGAGGAAACTGAATATGGCGAAAAGAAAGAGTCAGAAAAGATGCAGTAAAAAGTATCAGGTAAATAATCGACAGTTGAAGGCAAAACGACCATACAAAGATACAATTTTTCGAATGTTGTATCATGACAAAGAAAATTTGTTATCATTGTACAATGCAGTGAATGGAAAAGATTATACAGATCCGGAAGAGTTGCAGATTGTTACATTGGAAAATGCGATTTACATGGGAATGAAGAATGATCTGGCGTTTATCATGGATATGAATTTATATCTGTATGAACACCAGTCAACGTATAATCCGAATATTCCACTTCGAAATTTGTTCTATATTGCAGATGAGTATCAAAGATTAGTGGTTCGGCAATCATTATATTCAACGGTGATACAAAAGATACCAACGCCGAGATTTTTAGTATTTTATAATGGGACGAAAGAAGTGGAAGATTGTAGTGAATTCCGGTTATCTTCTGCATATGAGAACCCGACAGAAGATCCTGATCTGGAATTAAGAGTAACCATGTTGAATGTAAATGACGGTCATAATCCGGAATTGATGGAACACTGCAGAACATTAAAAGAGTATGCACAGTATGTAGCCAGAGTAAGAAAATATGCAGGAAAACAGAATGTTTCATTAGAAGAAGCAGTGACGCGAGCAGTTGATGAATGCATAGAAGAAGGAATCCTGGCAGAGTTTTTATTAAAAAACAAGACCGAGGTGATCAAAGTGAGCATCTATGAATATGATAAAGAGTTTGAAGAAAAGAAGCTGAGAAAAGCAGAATATGAAGCCGGAAGACAGGATGGAATCGAGATTGGAAGACAGGACGGAATCGAGATCGGAAAGAAGGAACTTCTGAAGAGCAAGGTGGAAAAGAAGTGGAAAAAAGGAAAATCAATAGAACAGATTGCGACTGAATTAGAAGAAGGTATAGAAACAGTTCAAAGGATAGTAAATGAACTGAAGTAGATTCACCATAATCCCTCTTCATGCATATCTTAATACAGATAGAACCGCCAAGGAGCAACAGGATTATGGAGAACAAATTACCGTTCTATATGGCCTATCCGGTTCCTATGCTATATGACGATGACCGGAATGCAAGAAGAGACTATGATTACATGAAAAGCATATACCCGGATACGGCGAAGAGAGTACTTCCTTATATAGAAGAAGAATGTGACCGGATGGAATATGAAGGAAGTATGATGTATGACGAGTATCCGGACCGTCTGCAGCTCCGGCTGATGTGCCGCAGGATCTATGATAAGGCAGAGAAGGAAGAAGAGAATCCGGGAAGCTGGCTTATGGATCTGATCGAGGTCATGACATATCAGGAGCTTTGCCGGAGACGTGTGGAACATAGAGAGATACGGAAAAAATTATATTGATCTACAAGAGGGCATCTGGAAAAAAACTTCCACTTCGCCCTCTTGTGTGTTATACTGTGCGTTGAAAATTATAGTTTTGAGATAGAAGATAAAAGTCAGAACATAACATACAGGAGGGCACATCATGGCAGATAACAACATTATTTTTATCGGAATGCCGGCAGTCGGAAAAAGTACAGTTGGTGTGGTAATTGCAAAGAGACTGGGATACAAATTCGTAGATACAGACATCCTGATCCAGGAATCAGAAGGAAAGCTTCTGAAAGACATTATTGCAGACGTCGGACCGGATGGCTTCCTGAAAGTAGAAGATAGAGTCAATGCACAGGTAGAAGCGGAACGTACAATTATCTCACCGGGAGGCAGTGTGGTATATTGTGAAAATGCGATGAAACATTATAAAGAAATCGGCAAGGTGGTATACTTAAAGGCATCTTTTGAGACAATAAACAGCAGACTTAAGAATGCCAAAGGACGCGGCGTTGTACTTCGTGACGGACAGACGTTAAAAGACCTGTATGAGGAAAGGGTAAAGCTTTTTGAAAAGTATGCAGACATCACAGTGTGCGAAGATGATCAGAAGCTGGAAGATACGATAGAGTCAGTTTTGAGTGCATTAGGGGAGTAAAAGTGCACAAGTATTGATGGAACAATCGCAATATGTTACAATAAAATTACATAACTGTAAAAAATATTTTACAATTGAGAAATTTGTGCTATAATAGGCGCGAACCCTTTTTATGGGTTATATTGTGGTGCAGAAATTTATGCACGAATTTAGAATTGTATAGAAGAAATAACAGATAGAGAAATAGATAAAAAATTCAATTCATAGAAACAGAGTTGTAACAGACAAATAACGAAAGATTTATTGTAATTAGAGATTTATATAAATATTAATGAGGTGTAATTGATGGAACAGTATATTATTAAGGGTGGTCATCCACTTGTGGGAGAAGTGGAAATCGGTGGAGCAAAGAATGCCGCACTTGCAATTCTTGCAGCAGCAATTATGACAGATGAGACCGTATTAATTGATAACTTACCAGATGTAAACGACATTAACGTACTGATCGACGCAATCGAGGGGATTGGAGCACAGGTACACCGTGTCGACCGTCATACAGTAAAGATTAATGGAGCAAGCATTAAGAACGTAGATATCGAGTACGATTACATTAAGAAAATCCGTGCTTCTTACTATCTTCTTGGCGCATTACTTGGAAAATATAAACGTGCCGAAGTTGCACTTCCGGGAGGATGTAATATCGGAAGCAGACCGATCGATCAGCATCTGAAAGGGTTCCGTGCACTTGGTGCAGATGTAGATATTGAACATGGCAAGATTGTTGCAGAGGCTGACCGTCTTGTCGGAAAGCATATTTATTTTGACGTTGTAAGTGTTGGAGCAACAATTAACGTTATGATGGCAGCAGCTATGGCAGAGGGACTTACCATTCTGGAAAATGTTGCAAAAGAGCCGCACGTTGTAGACGTTGCAAACTTCCTGAACAGCATGGGAGCCAATATCAGAGGAGCAGGTACAGACGTGATCAAGATCCGTGGTGTACAGCGTCTTCACAGCACAGAATATTCTGTAATTCCGGATCAGATCGAAGCCGGAACATTTATGTTTGCGGCAGCAGCTACCAAGGGAGATGTAACGGTACTGAATGTTATTCCGAAGCATCTGGAGGCTACGATCGCAAAACTGGTAGAGATCGGATGTGAAGTAGAAGAATTCGACGATGCAGTACGTGTCGTATCCAAGGGAGATCTTACAAGTACACATGTGAAGACTCTTCCATATCCTGGATTCCCTACAGATATGCAGCCACAGATCGGTGTGACACTGGCCTTATGCAAGGGGACAAGTATCATTACAGAAAGTATTTTTGAAAACCGTTTCAAATATCTGGATGAGCTTGCAAGAATGGGCGCCAATGTAAAAGTAGAAGGTAATTCCGCTACGATTGAAGGTGTGGCAGAATTTTCCGGAGCAAGAGTAAGTGCACCGGATCTTCGTGCTGGTGCAGCACTTTGCATTGCAGGCCTGGCAGCAGATGGAATCACAATTGTAGATGACATTGTATATATCCAGAGAGGATATGAGAGATTTGAACAGAAGCTTCGCAGCATCGGCGGAATCATTGAAAGAGTAGATTCCGAAAAAGCGATCCAGAAGTTCAAATTAAAAGTAGGCTAGATGATACATTTTCTTAGGTATGTCTATTGACAGTACAGGGAAAATAGAGTAAAGTCTTAGTCGTATCAGAAATAACTTAATAAAAGCAAACTTTCTCTTATTCAGAGCAGTGGAGATACAAAGGATCTGTGAAACTGCGGCAACCCCATGATAGGAAGGTGCCAGCCTGAGCGAGTGATCGAACAATAAGAGGATTGGTTTATGAAGATATCAAACCGTCCACTTATGTAAGTGGACGGTTTTTAAGTCGCCAAGCGTTCGAAAGGAGCTGCCAGTGGCAGGTCCTGTAGATGTCAGAATATACAGGAGAAATTGTCATCAGAAGTTCCTGTAGATGGCAGGTTCACTGTATACAGACAATCCCAGGAGAAAGAATGCGGGAACTGTTTTTTTAGAAAAGAAGGAGAGAAGAACGTGGAAAGAAGATTATTTACGTC
>JBNMJT010000119.1:0-7173 GCA_050873945.1 Dorea sp. | reverse complement strand
CATGTATGCTTCTTCTGTATTATAAGCACGAAGATCTCTGACACTTTCCAGACACTCCTGGATTCCGTCTGCGCATGCCATCTTAAGTTCCATCTGTTTTTTATTCAGGCCTTTTTGCACTTTTCCCGAGCAGCCCACGATGATAAAGGATATCGGAAGCACCCAGAGTGCGGCAAGTGCCATACGCCAGTTGAAGAAGAACATTCCGACTGCTACCAGTGCCGTCGAGATACACGCTCCCACAAGCTCCGGAATAAAGTGTGAGGAAGCCGTCTCCATCTGTGCACAGTCTGCCATGATCGTACTTGTAAGGTCGGACAGATCTTTTTTTCCAAAGAAAGATAATGGAATCTTACGAAGTTTTTCTGCCAGTGTAGTTCTTCGCACGCCACTCTCTACATAGGTAGATAAAAATGTTGCATTGTATTGGATATAAGTAGTAACACCGATCAAAATCAACGTAACCAGTACTCCGGCAATATAGAATCCGCCTTTGCCAGCCAGATTTCCCTCCATGTAATCCTTCACCAGGAAATACAGAAGTGATACCGGAATCATCAGCACCAGATCCGATACGGTAACCGATATGAATGCTTTGATCATATCTGCTGCGCCCTGTTGTGAAAGGGCATATTTATGCATTAACTTTTCTTTCAGACTCATACTATACACCTACCTTCCAGCATACGGATTTATTGTATTCTTCCCACATATGAGCATACATACCATCTTCTTTTTCCAGATCTTCATGCTTTCCGGTCTGACAGATCTCGCCGTCTTTCAGTACGAAGATTCTGTCTGCATTCTTAACTGAGGAAAGTCTGTGTGCGATCATGATCACCGTCTTTCCTTCGGAAAGTCTGCTAAATGCTGCCTGTACCTTTGCTTCATTATCCGGATCGGCAAATGCGGTTGCTTCATCCAGGATCAGTATCGGTGCGTTCTTCAACATCGCTCTTGCAATGGAAATGCGCTGTGCCTCTCCTCCTGACAGGTAGGTGCCCTTCGAACCGATCACAGTATCAATGCCATCCGGAAGTTTCTCGATAATATCTTCACACTGTGCATTCTTAAGAGCTTCCAGTACTTCCTCCCGTGTTGCATCTTTTTTGCCCATACGGACATTTTCAAAGATCGACATCTTCAAAAGTCTGCTGTCCTGGAAGACAAAAGATACCGTATCCATCAGCTCTTTCTGACTGATGTTCTTAACATCTGCACCACCAATTTTTATGCTTCCTTCCGTTGCGTCCGCAAATCTTGCGATCAGACGTGCCAGTGTGGTCTTACCGCCGCCGGACGGACCGACAAATGCAACCTGCTCTCCGGCACCGATTCTTAGATTGATATTATGTAACGCATCCTTTGATGCTCCCTTATAACGGAATGATACATTTTCAAATGTAATCGAAGTATCTGCCGGTGTTTCCTTTTTTTCTGTTTCTTTCAGTGGCTGCATTTCTAAGATACTGTCAATTCTTGAAAGTGCATCTTCTACAACCATTGTATTTTCTCCAGCATACATCATCTTCGTCAGTGTCACCGTAATGATCGGTGTGATAATGATGTAGAACAGAAGATTCAGTAAAAATGTACTGTCAGCAATTCCACTCTTTACATTACCGAATAAGTATGTCGCAGCAATCATAATTGCAAATACCGAGTTGATCGCAACCGTATATCCCATCATCGGAATGCGCAGATCTTTTGTATAGGAAATCGTCCATTTTTCATATTTTTTGATGGAATCACGGAATCTCTTGAATGAAAATACCGACTGTCCGAATGTCTTTACCACCGGAACACCTCTTACGTATTCCACTGCTTCACTGGACATTTCTTCCAGGGCATTCTGGTACTCTGCCATCTTCTTTTTCATATTTTCACCCATCATCATGCTCATCACTGCAAATGCGAGCACAACCGGGATCAGACACAATAGTCCCAGTTTCCAGTCAAATACCAGAAGTAACAATGCAAGGCCAACCGGTGTTGCATTTGCTACATATTTATCCGGCAGCTGATGTGCAACAAATGTCTCTGTCGCTGCACTGGAATCATTTACAATCTTTCTTACCTTACCGCTTCCCTCATCGTCCATAAATCCAAGCGGAAGTGTCAGGATATGACGCATCAGTCTGGAACGCATATTCGCCTGAATGCGGAATGCTGCCAGATGTGAACAGATCAGTCCCCCTATATAGATTGCCATCGCAAGCAGTGCAAATCCCACTGCACTCCAGCCGTAAGTGGACAGATTCTCAGCCTTTCCATAATCCGGTGCAACCCGAAGCACTTCTTTGATCAGCCGCCATATAAAGTAAAATGGAACAAGTGCGACGAATGCACTGATTGCCGCAAGAATCCACGAAGCGATCGCCAGATACTTGTAGTTTCCGGCAAACTCAAACAGACGCTGAATGGATGTCGGTTTTTTCTCTGTTTTTTTCGCCATAGAACTTCACTCCTTTATCTCATTTCATCATAGGATATGTCTCAACATACTCTATCTATAAGGTGACACAACCTCTGTTACGACCAGTGAGTTATATGTATCTTTTGTAAGTTCAGGCTAACACGCAAAAAAAATAATGAGCTGCCAGTTACCCGCATTATCTTTCACCAGCAGCTTATTCATTTTTCTTTCTTAAGATAATATTCCTGTAAAAATTCTGTGCAGACTACTATTCTGCTTCTACAATCCAATTATGATTCACAGCCTTCTTTATATATAATGTCCCATCCGGCACTGTGATATTTTTCCAGCATGACCACGTATTCTGCCGCCTCTTCTTTCGACATATCATGTCTTACTACTTCGAAAAAGCTCTCAAACAATGCCTTATTCATAATGTGCATAAAGTTTTTCGTAACCGGCTTTCCTCCTTTGAAATGAAGTCCGGTTGCTTCCATGAACTTATATGTATATTCCGTCTCGATATCTACCAGATGCTCTACAAAGTTCTGGAACTTCGTCCCATAGGAACAATTCACCAGAAGTTTGAATTCTTCAAAATGCTCATACATATATTCCACCAGCATCTCCATTCCCTGCTGGGCAAAATCATCCAGCTGTTCCGCCTGCTTCTCCGGGTCTGTTGCATGGAATCTCTCCTGCACGCTTACAAACTTCTCTGTAAATTCCCTTGCCGCCGGTTCTACGATTGCGGAAAATAATCCTTCTTTTCCACCATATCGTGAATAGATCGATCCCGTTGTCGTCCCGGCTTCTGCTGCAATCGTCCGAAGCGATGCATCCACATATCCTTTCTCCAGAAATTCTTTTTTTGCACACGTTTCTATCTTTTCCGAAACACCTTCTACCTGTTTAGACACTTGTACCTCCTAATCTGTAACAGTGTTATATAACACTGTTATAAGTATATTTTGTTGTATGTTTGATGTCAATATGGCGAGAAACAAATTTCGTCTATTGATATATTTTCTCATCACAAAAGCTTTTGTAATTAAAGCTCTTACAAATCACCGATTTTCTCTCCCTGAATATACTATAAACCATAGAACATATTTCACCGGGAGGATCTTATGAAAAAGCGTATCACCGCACTTCTTTTACTTCTTACACTATCTGTTACTTCACTCTTTGCATGTACATCAGCTGACAAATCGGAATCCACATCAAATAAAGTGGCTAAAACAGCTAAATCCACCAGCGATAAAAAGCAGGAACTGACTCCTGTCACATTGAACGAAGTTGCACATTCCATCTTCTACGCTCCGATGTATGTAGCGATTGAAAAAGGATATTTCGCCAATGAAGGAATCGATCTTTCGCTTGTGACCGGTTTTGGAGCCGACAAAACTATGACGGCTGTCCTCTCCGGAACTGCCGACATCGGCTTTATGGGTTCGGAAGCTTCAATCTACACCTATAACGAGGGCGCGAATGATTATGTTGTAAACTTCGCACAGCTCACCCAGCGCGCCGGAAACTTCCTGGTTGCCAGAGAAGATATCAAGGATTTCAAATGGGAAGATCTGAAAGGCAAGAAAGTCATTGGCGGCAGAAAAGGCGGCATGCCTGAAATGGTATTTGAGTATATCTTAAAGCAGAACCAGATTGATCCAGCCTCAGACCTTACAATTGACCAGAACATTGATTTCGGTTCTACAGCCGCTGCTTTCGCAGAAGATAAATCCGACTATGACTTTACGGTAGAATTCGAACCAGGTGCAACCAACCTCGAGAAGCAGGGGAAAGGGTACGTTGTAGCTTCTCTCGGAACAGACAGCGGCTATGTTCCATATACTGCATTCTCTGCAAAGAAGAGTTACATTGATAAGCATCCGGAAGTCATCCAGGGATTCACCAATGCACTGCAAAAAGGCATGGACTATGTGGCATCTCACACGCCGGAAGAAATCGCTCAGGCAATCGCTCCACAGTTCAAAGAAACCACACTGGATACAATCACAACCATCGTTTCCCGTTACTATGAACAGGATACATGGAAAAAAGATCTGATCTTCCGGCAGGAAAGCTTTGATCTTCTTCAGGATATCTTAGAAGATGCAGGCGAACTGAAAGAACGTGCACCTTACAAGGATCTCGTAACTACCACTTATGCGGAAAAGGCCGTTAAAGATACCGCAGCTTCTAACTAATACAGAACAACTAAAAAATAATGCTGCAAACACTTCTCAGTTTTGCAGCATTATTTTAATACCAAAGTATGCAAGAGAAGTTGCCAGTGGCAAGTTCTCTGTATTATCATATATTCGCAAGAATCTGCCAACAGCAGTTCCTGTCTCCTTATATATCCGTCTACACCAGCTCCGCATCCAGATGCTCTTTCACATACCCGCTGACTTTATCCCTTGGGATCTCCATCACCACTGCCAGTTCCCCATACAGGAACTTCTCGGCACTGGACATATATCTCTCGTCTACGTTGATCGTCTTTTTTCCAGCCAGTAAGCGCTTCTTATTCCTTCCATATGAAGTCTTGATCAGTGAGATCCATTCCCTGCACTGATTGTGCAACAGCGCGTTTTTATACATTCCTTCCCTCAGCTTTTCATTCGTCACGCCGATCGTGTCAATCTCCGGCATCTCTTTGATCAGCTTCTCTGCCTCATCTCTTGTGATCAGCTGTCTGATCTGATCTCTCTTATTGTCGACCGGTGTGTATACCGTTCCACCTGCATCATATACCGGTTTTAACGTATAATACTCTTTGTCCGAACTGCCCATGTCAATCTTTCCAATATTTACTACTTCGCAAACGCCCTCCTTATAATGCGCCACATAATCTCCTATTTTGAACATTTCTGCCTCCTGTTCTAAAAGCTTCTCTCATGGTAACCTGCAGATGTATGACAACGCTAAAAGAGCGCACAATCCGAAGTTATATCGAACTGCACGCCATTTTTTCTGGTATCGTATTATGAAATTTGTAAACGCGCTGACATAAACTCTTGATATACCTATTATATCACAACCATTTTTGCGATGTAAGATTTTTTTAAGAATTTCTCTCAAAAACACCCATACACCCACAGATTCACCAATATTTTCCTTTATATCAGTATCAGCCAACGTGGAATTTTTTATGCATTTCTTCTTTGAATTCTTTTCTTTTGAACAGGATAAGCCCGATCATCAGCAGGAAACTACAGCCGATGCAGATGACGGACGGTGTTCTGTACCGGACTACACCTGTCAGCAGCAATACCAGCGGCAGTATCATAGAATACACCGATGCCATTACATAATAGATCATATACTCTCTTGGTGATAATGACCGTATTCTGGATATGATCAGCATTACGACCTGGATCAGCAGACAGATATCCGGGATCCCGATATTTACCGACCATCCTCTCCAACCGGTTCCCAGATCCCACAACACGCAGATGGCAGACATGATCAGGAGCTGCCAAGCCGCATTCTTCAGCAGATTGAACCGCTTCACATACCCAACTGCCATCGTAAGCCACATCGTTGCACATCCGGCCGCCACGAATACCGACCAGTGCACACCAGGCGATATGATGATATCTGTCATCATACTGATCACAATCGCCGCAATACAGCAGAATGTAAATATCTGCAGTACTTTCTTTCCTTCGTAATTCGGTCTTGCATTCTCCGGGAAATCCGGTTCTGCCATCGTGACAGATGCTCCAAGCTCTTTCAGTATCCGATAGAAATTCCGCTGGATATTCGTGCTGTCGTAACGTGATGTAAAGCTGAGCGAAAGCGTATCTTTAAAAGAACAGATGCACAATTCTGTCCGGTTCGTGCTGGTATACACCCCGAATTTTTCGATATAGTCTGCATAATCCTCCGGCATCTTCACCACGCTCATATTGGAAAGCACTGCCGTCACTTCCTGCTCCGCCATCTTGGCTCCCGCACGGATGCAACGGTTCTTAAGTTCCAGCGGTGCCCACTTTAAGATCTTATGCTTTTCTATTGCGATCAGTTCATTCATCCGTCCTGCCATATGTTCTTTGGACAGATTCTCCTGAAAATATATTTTTACTGCTTCCAGCACCTCTTCAAAGGAATCTTTTCCCTCTCCGAACCGATACCCCGGTTCTATATAACCGAAGAAATTCAACATCGAATCCGACGGGAAAATCTTTCTTAAGTTCACCGGAACCATCAGTATGACCGGCTTCTTTTCCTGCATCCGGCTCATCTCTTCGTGGATCGCACAGATAAATGCCGCCGTCAGAAGTACTGACATGGAGACACCTTTTTCCCTGGCTATCCCCAACAGTTCTTTTACCGACATAGCGGCTTCATTGATCTGCAGTTCTTCGTATCCTTTTCCGCTCTTTTTGATCTGAACCGCCTTGATCTTCTTCTTTTTCTTTCTTGGAAAATCCGGATCATAATAACGGCTGAAGCTGTCATCCTCCTGATCCTTTACCGTCAGATACTGGTCTGACAATTCAACCGGATCAAGTTCTTCTTCATGAATCAGATACAGGTAATTCTTCACCAGTTCTCTTAGGAATTCCGTCGCACCGGTTCCATCAGTCAGTGCATGGAATACTTCAAAATTAATCCGCTTCTTATAATATGTGACTTCAAATAAAAGTGTCTTCTTATCCCTTACATACAGACTGCTGCAAGGTTCTTTATATTCCTCTCTTACTACCGGTCTTAATTCGCTCTTCTCCAGATAGTGCCAGAACAGT
>JBNMJT010000118.1:0-7394 GCA_050873945.1 Dorea sp. | reverse complement strand
TGTATGCCTTTGAGAAGCCTCCGTCAATAACGATAACCTTGCCGTTACACTTGACAGGGCTTTCTCCCTCGCTCTGATGTACAGGTACATGACCATTGATAATATGACCTTTCTCCGGATCCAGACCAAATTCACGCAGCATATTATCAACTACTTCTTCATTCTCCCAGAGTCGGTAATATGCATTCTTTTTCTCCTCATGTGTGGACGGATCTTCTATAAAATAGCGCTCGAAAGTGCTCATCTTACTCTTGCCAAACAGTGGAGAATTCGGCGCCGCCCAGATATACCACATGATATCCCGGCCTTTCTTCTGCTCTTCTTTTCCTACCGAATAAAAAGCTCTGCGCACATAGGCTTCCAACACATCATACAATTCTTTTCCTTTATAGCTTTTTCCATAAATCTGTACTTCGCGGAAAGTTCCATCCTCATTTAACGGGATACTTCCATGAAACAGAAGATTGCCATTATATACCGTATAAAGACCGCCTTTATCCGGTAAAAGACGGATATGATTCTGCAGTTTCTCGCAGTTTCTGAATGCAGAGGACAGCTTGTCCATAACCTCTTTTTCCCCGTCCGTAAGTTCATATGGATGCTTCCAGTCAATCGTCGGGAAGTTGCTGTCCCGAAGCGGATATTCTTTTCCATCCGGCAGGGTAATCGTTCCTTTCTCAGGATTGATTCTATGTAAAAGTGCCCTGTCTTCCATCTGGAATTCTTTATGCTTGCGCACCAGTTTTCCTTCTAATTTAAACTGGATCACCGCAATCGCTTTGTGCATTTTTTTGCCAAGTTCTTCTTCCAGAACGTTGTAATTTGAAGCGCCTTTCATAGCAAAAATATCACATGGATCATCCTTATATGCTTCCATGACAAAGGTTGCAAGCGGCAGCATATTGATACCGTATCCATCCTCCAGAATATCCAGATTTCCATAACGGATGCTGTTTCTCACTACCGTTGCAATACACGCTTTCTGACCTGCTGCCGCGCCCATCCAGACTACATCATGGTTGCCCCACTGGATGTCCAGGGAATGGTACTGCATCAGACGGTCCATGATAAAATGCGGTGCCGGACCTCTGTCGTAAATATCACCCAGGATATGCAGATGATCTACGACCAGACGCTGAATCAGCTCTGCAAGTGCAATGATAAAGTTCTCTGCACTGCCGATCTCAATAATCGTATTTACAATGGCATCATAATAAGCTTCTTTATCCAGGACCTCCGCTTTCTCTGTGATCAGCTCTTCGATCACATACGCATAGTCTGCCGGAAGTGCTTTTCTTACTTTTGATCTGGTATATTTGGAAGCTGTTGTCTTACATATTTCAATAAGCCGGTACAACGTGATCTTGTACCAGTTTTCCATGTCCTCTTCTGTTTCTTTTACCAGATCCATCTTCTCTCTTGGATAATAAATCAGTGTCGCCAGAGAACGTTTGTCATTGTTTCCAAGCGTGTGTCCGAACACATCATCTATCTTCTTTCTCACTGCACCGGAACCATTTCGCAGTACATGGGAAAATGCCTGATACTCTCCATGAAGATCGGACATAAAGTGTTCCGTTCCTTTTGGAAGGTTCAGAATCGACTGGAGATTAATAATCTCCGTAGATGCTTTTCCAATTGTAGGATAAATTTCTGCAAGTCTCTGTAAATATCTAAGCTCTTCTTTCTTCATATCCATCTCCTTATATTGTTAGTCAATCGGATATTCGCAATCCGCTTTCGCTACTTGCTCATAACCGAATAACTGCTCCGCAGTTTATCGGTTAAATAGTAACTATTCCACAATCTTCTATCCTGGGATATACAAATCAAAATCCCAGCGCTGAAGGCGATTTTCAATTGATTTTGACCTGTAATTATGAAAGTACTGAAAATTTAGTAGTTCTGTATCAGCCCGTAAAATCAAACAGTGACATCTGGTTCGACTGCGGAATATCTCCAAATAATTTCAGATCATCCATCAGATCAATAACTGTCTTGCTGACTTTGGTTCTGTCGCGGAAGTCGTCTTTTGACAGGAATTTGCCTTGTTTTGCGGCATCTACGACGGCATCTGCCGCCTTATCTCCGAGTCCGTCAATGGTCGCAAGAGACGGCATCAGTTTCCCGTCTACAATCTGGAATCGCTGCGCTTTGGCAGTGTAAAGGTCAATTGGAACGAACTCAAAACCTCTTGCATACATCTCCTGCACGATACGCATATCCTTCAGGGTATCCTGTTCTTTTTTAGATGCGGCATCGCCTTTCTTACGGATTTCTGCCATATAATATTCCAGACGTTCTTTACCCATGCACATCAGTTCATAGGAAAAAGCTGTCGCACGGATACTAAAGTATGCCGCATAATAAGCCAATGGCTGAAATACCTTATACCATGCAATTCGGTACGCCATCATAACGTAAGCCGCCGCATGGGCTTTCGGGAACATATACTTGATCAGCTTACAGGACCAGATATACCAGTCAGGTACATCATGTTCCTTCATCGTTGTGATCCACTCATCACGCAGTCCTTTTCCCTTACGAACACTCTCCATAATGGTAAATGCCAGACCACTTTCCACACCTTTTCCGATCAGATAAATCATAATATCATCTCGGGTACAGATAGCGGTAGAAATCGTGGCTGTACCATTCTGGATCAACACCTGCGCATTGCCCAGCCATACGTCCGTACCATGGGAAAGTCCAGCAATACGGATCAGATCTGAGAAATATTTCGGCTTGGTATCAATAAGCATCTGCATGGCAAAGTCTGTACCGAATTCCGGGATTCCTAAACATCCAAGCTTACATCCGCCAATGTCCTCCGGCTCGATTTTCAACGCTTTCGTGCTTGCAAATAACGACATGACATCCCTCTGATCCAGCGGGACATCCCTCGCACTGATGCCGGTTAAATCCTCCAGCATTCGGATCATGGTCGGATCATCGTGTCCCAGTATATCAAGCTTCAGCAGGTTTCCATCAATGGAATGGTAGTCAAAATGTGTGGTGATAATATCGCTGTTTACGTCATTTGCTGGATGCTGGACAGGTGTAAATTTCTCGATTTCTTCTCCCACCGGAAGTACAATGATACCTCCCGGATGCTGTCCTGTGGTACGGCGGACTCCTGTGCATCCCTGCACGATACGGTTGATCTCACAGTAACGTTTATGCACACCGCGTTCCTCGAAATAATTCTTCACATAACCAAATGCCGTTTTCTCTGCCAGTGTACCGATAGTTCCTGCTTTAAACGTCTGTCCTTTACCGAAAATAACCTCTGTATATCGATGGGCATTTGCCTGATATTCACCAGAGAAGTTAAGGTCGATATCCGGCTCCTTATCTCCCTTGAATCCAAGGAATGTTTCAAAAGGAATATCAAATCCCTCTTTCTTCATCTTCGTTCCGCATTTCGGACAAATCTTATCAGGCATATCGCACCCTGCCATACCTGCGTATTGCTTTACTTCCGGCGAATCAAAATCACTGTATTTACAATCCGGATTCGGGCACAAATAATGCGGCGGCAGAGGATTTACCTCTGTGATACCAGACATTGTGGCCGCCAGAGAAGACCCTACGGATCCTCGCGAACCAACCAGATATCCATCCTCATTAGACTTCCACACAAGCTTCTGCGCAATGATATACATTACGGCGTAACCATTAGAAATAATAGAGTTCAATTCTCGGTCCAGACGGCTTTCCACGATCTCCGGCAGGGGATCTCCGTACATTTCATGCGCCTTTGTGAAGCAGATATTCTTCAGATCCTGGTCGGAATTTTCAATGACCGGAGGGAATTTATCCGGATGAATCGGAGAAATTTTCTCAATCATATCCGCGATCTTATTGGTGTTTGTAATGACAACTTCTTCCGCCTTCTCGCTACCCAGATAGGAAAATTCCTCCAGCATTTCTTCCGTAGTACGCAGATATAATGGTGCCTGCTCATCCGCATCCGAGAAACCGTTTCCAGCCATGATGATGCGCCGGTATACCTCGTCCTGAGGATCCATAAAATGCACATCACAGGTAGCGACAACAGGTTTCTTAAACTGCTCTCCAAGCTTGACGATCTTTCTGTTTATCTCTTTTAAATCTTCCTCAGAATTAATCATATCATGCTTGTCATCCGCAATCATAAATTTATTATTTCCAAGCGGCTGGATTTCCAGATAATCATAGAAATTTACCAGTCTGGCAATCTCCGTATCCGGTGCATTTCGCAGGATTGCCTGATATAGTTCCCCTGCCTCACAGGCACTTCCCACCAGAAGCCCATCCCTGTGCTCTTCCAGCACGCTCTTCGGTACACGTGGACGTCTGTGATAATATTTCAGATGAGACTGGCTTACCAGTTTATACAGATTAATGCGTCCCGTCTCATTTCTGGCAAAAATAATCGCATGGTAAGTCGGTAACTTCTTAATGGTATTCGCCGATACCGCTCCCTGCTTATTCATCTCATCCACATCAAGAATATCCCTGTCTGCCAGCATTTTGACAAATTTTACAAAAATCTCTGCTGTACATGCGGCATCATCCACTGCACGATGGTGATTCTCCAGGGAAACTCCTACTGCTTTTGCAACCGTATCCAGCTTAAATCTGTTCAGTGCAGGAAGCAGGAAACGCGCCATTCCGACCGTATCTACATAAGTAAAATCATGCTCGATTCCCAGTCTGTCGCAGTTTTTCATAATGAATCCCATATCAAAGTCCGCATTATGTGCAACCATTACCGCACCCTTGCTGAATTCAAGGAATTTCGGCAGGATTTCCTCGATCGTCGGCGCATCCATTACCATGCTGTCATTGATACTTGTAAGCTGTTCGATACGAAATGGAATCGGTACTTTCGGGTTTACAAATGTAGAAAAACGATCTGTGATTTCTCCGTTCTCTACCAACACCGCGCCAATCTCAATAATCTGGCATGTCAGCGAAGAGAAGCCTGTTGTCTCGATATCAAAGACTACAAATCTTCCATCCAGTTTCTGGCCTTTTCCATTCGTCACCATACCCTTTAAGTCGTCTACAAGGTAAGCTTCCATACCATACAGAACCTTGAAATCAGACTCCTTCGGCACACATCCGCCCCATGCGTCGAAGCAGTGATTTGCCTCGGGGAATGCCTGAACAACACCATGGTCTGTGATAGCAATGGCAGGATGTCCCCACTCATAGGCACGTTTTACCAGAGATTTGGCATCTGTGACACCATCCATATCGCTCATCTTCGTATGGCAGTGAAGCTCCACCCTTTTCTGATGACTGGTATCCACCCTGGCATTGTTAAAGTTGGCAATCTTTTTGATTCCCGCGATAGATGCGATCGTCAATTCACTGTCAAATCTGTCCACAGTTGTTACACCGCGAAACTTCAGAAATGCACCTTTCTTTACATGCTCTGTGACTTCCGGAACCTGTTCATTTCGAAGGAACATTTTCACTACAATACTGTCTGTAAAGTCTGTGATCGGGAAGATTAAGATTGTCTTCTCATTACGGATTTCTCTGGCTTCCACATCCATAACCTGCCCGCGGACAATGACCTCACCCATCTCACCGGTAATCGTTTCAAGAGCAACTGGTTCGCCTTCAAAATCTCTTCCATAGATAACATCCGGATTGCTGTCTCGTCTGAATCCACCGCGGAAATCGCCTTTCTTGTCCTTGCGGTCCCCAAATGCAGGCTTCTTTTCCTGCTGTGGTTTGTCTGCTTTCTTTTCAGATTTCTTCTCTGATTTTGTGCTTTCTTCTGGCTGGGAAGCTTCTTCCGTTTTGGCATTCATCTTTGCATGACGAATTACATTCTCTACTTCCTGTGCGATCTGGACTGCCGCATTCTTACGGTATTTACTCTCCTGCGTTTCTGTAAACTCCAGCTCTACTTTTAAATCCATTCCGCATCTTTCGCAGAAAACTTTCTGCAGATATTCGATCAGAATCTCACTTTTTTCTCTGGCAATTACAGAATCAGGGAGTATCATGTGAAGGTCATTTGCACCTGGAAAAGTAATCTGTGCCTGCTTGAACATGTTATATTCCAGCATATTGTAATTGCGCAGTTCCAGTTCCATACTGGATCGGTATGTGTCCAGGAAATTCTGCGGAGTATACTGTCCTGATAAATGAAACTTCTCAATTACAGTAACCGTAACTCCCAGTCCTGCAAAAATCTGTCTCTCTATCTGCTCCTCCAGGGCAAAAATATGCTTCTTATGAATCCAGCGTTCACTTTTTATATACACCCAGATATGAGTCTTGGAAGGATTGCAGGAAACTCTGGTTACAAACACCATATCCAGCAGTTCTTCCAGTTCTTTTTTCACTTTTAAATTGGGAAATACGTCAAAAAAATCTTTTTCCAAAATAAAATCTCCTCTTTAATATAAATGAAGCAAAGATAATCTCTGCTTCATTGCAAAGATTATTTTTTCCAGTTTAAAAGTTCCTCCCGCAAAGTATCCAAAAGTTCCTCTTCTGGAACTTTTTTAATGATCTCGCCATGCTTAATCAGCAGTCCGACACCAACGCCGCCTGCGATTCCGATATCTGCTTCTTTTGCTTCTCCAGGTCCGTTTACCACGCATCCCATAACCGCTACTTTAATATCAAGCGGAATATCCTGCACCATAGTTTCTACCTTGTTTGCAAGACCGATCAGGTCAATCTGTGTACGTCCGCAGGTTGGACATGACACAACTTCCACGCCGCCCTTGCGAAGTCCAAGTGTCTTCAGGATACGTTTTGCTGACTTGATTTCTTCCAGAGGTGCACCTGTAAGAGAAACCCGGATGGTATCACCGATTCCCTGATTCAGAATGATTCCCAGACCAATCGCTGATTTAATATTTCCTGAATAGAGAGTTCCGGCTTCTGTGATTCCTACATGGAGTGGATAATTTGTTTTTTCTGCGATCAGCTCATGCGCTTTTGCACACATAAGAACGTCCGAAGATTTAATACTGATGACAAGATTGTCATAGCCTAATTCTTCGATAATGTGCACTTTATCCAGCGCACTCTCAACCAGTCCTTCTGCTGTAACTCCGTGATATTTTTCCACAAGTTCCTTTTCCAGAGAGCCGCTGTTTACACCGACACGAATCGGGATGTTGCGTTCTTTCGCCACATCAACAACCGCTTTGATACGCTCTGTACTTCCAATATTTCCTGGATTAATACGGATCTTGTCCGCGCCATTTTCCATCGCTGCGATGGCCAGACGATAGTCAAAATGGATATCTGCCACCAACGGAATATGAATCTGTTTCTTGATTTCTTTTAATGCTTTCGCAGCTTCCATGGTTGGTACTGCGCAACGGATAATGTCACAGCCTGCCTGCTCCAGTGCAAGAATCTGCGCTGCTGTC
>JBNMJT010000117.1:0-7516 GCA_050873945.1 Dorea sp. | reverse complement strand
CTACGTCACCTTCCGCTCCGATGTGATAGTGTGCACGGATCTTCTGCTCCAGTTCTTCCATGATCTCCGGATGTTCGGAAAGATAAGTCTTCGCATTCTCTCTTCCCTGACCGATCTTATCTCCGTTATATGCAAACCATGCACCGCTCTTGCTTACCAGATCACACTTCACAGCAAGA
The DNA here is from genome assembly GCA_050873945.1 of Dorea sp. Lineage (GTDB taxonomy): Bacteria > Bacillota > Clostridia > Lachnospirales > Lachnospiraceae > Dorea_A. The sequence goes on along the minus strand of JBNMJT010000117.1, from coordinate 7,337 downwards.
TCAAGGATATCCCCTTCTTTGGAAATTCCCTTACCGAACATAATATCGAATTCTGCCTCTTTAAACGGAGGTGCGATCTTATTCTTCACGATCTTCACGCGGGTTCTGTTACCAACCATCTCACCGCTCTGTTTCAATGTCTCAATTCTTCTGACATCCATACGTACAGATGAGTAGAACTTCAGCGCACGTCCACCGGTTGTAGTCTCCGGATTACCGAACATCACACCTACCTTCTCACGCAGCTGGTTGATGAAGATAACCACACAGTTAGACTTGCTGATTACCGGTGTCAGCTTACGAAGTGCCTGGGACATCAGTCTTGCCTGCAGTCCGACATGGCTGTCTCCCATATCTCCTTCAATCTCCTGCTTCGGCACCAGTGCGGCAACCGAATCGACTACGATGATATCCATCGCTCCGGATCTTACCATTGTCTCGGTGATCTCCAGTGCCTGGTCTCCACTGTCAGGCTGGGAAATATAAAGTTCATCAATATCTACACCTATATTCTTCGCATAAACAGGATCCAATGCATGCTCTGCATCGATAAATCCTGCGATACCGCCTCTCTTCTGTACTTCTGCGATCATATGTAATGCAACCGTCGTCTTACCACTGGACTCCGGTCCGTAGATCTCTACGATACGTCCCTTCGGAACTCCGCCAAGTCCCAGTGCAAGATCCAGACTTAAGGATCCTGTCGGAATTGTCTCAACCGCTACCTGTGCTGCCGGGTCTCCCAGACGCATAACCGTTCCTTTACCGAAATCTTTCTCTAATTTTGCAATCGCCGCATCCAATGCGCGCTTTTTATCTTCATTTGCCATGTTCATTCTCCTTTTCCGTTCATCGAACGAGTGTTCGTCCTCTGGTTAATATAGTATTATACTTCATCCCGAATGTCAATATTTAATTTTCCCCTCACCGTTTTTCTCTTGTATATTCTGGAATACTCTACAGAAATGTAAAAAGAATACAACCATCTGTGATTCAGATATACTTAACATAACACATAAGGCTTTCCAGCGTCAAGAATTTCGCCATTACTATTTTCATACATTTTTTCCATGTTCTTTTTTCAACAGCATGCTCCGTTACAACCACATTTTCTGCAATTTTTTCGTCAGCAAGATAATACGAAACGGTTCCTGCTTTTTCTCCTTTTTTTACCGGTGCTTTTTTGCATTTTACCGTCTTTATTTCCATGCGGATCTCTTCTTCCTCCCGCAGCAGGATTTTTTTTGATTCCTCGCTGTTCTTCACTCTCAGTGAGATTTTTTCTGAAGTCTGATACGGGATTTCCGGATCAAATGCATCCACTACCAGCAATTTATCCGGTGCCGCGTTCCTGTACACCTCCCGGTAATGATAATGTTCCAGTCCATATTCCATCAGCTTCCGTGTATCCTTCCATTTATATCCTTTATTATTCGGCCATCCGCATGCCAGAAGTGCCACGATAAATGTACGGTCATCCCGTCTTAAACTTCCTACGTAACAGTATCCCGCATCTGCCGTAAATCCCGTCTTGCCGCTCAGTGCCCCGTCCATCATATCCAAAAATACATTATGATTATGACACGAAAACGTCCGCTTCCTGTCAGCATCCTGAAACTGATATTCCTTCGTCCGGGTCACTTCAAGAAATGTCTCCTTTTCCCCGGATGTCATAATACAGTACCGCATGATCTTCGCCAGGTCTTCCGCCGTTGTAGAATGTACGCCGCCTTCATCTTCCGCATCCAGTCCGTTCGGCGTAATGAAATGGGTGTTCTTGCAGCCGATCTCTGCAGCTTTTGCGTTCATTTCTTTTGCAAATTCTTCTACACTTCCGGCAATGCCCTCTGCCACAGCCACAGCGCTGTCATTATGCGATTCCAGCATCAGGGAATACAACAGGTCTTTGATGTAGAACGCTTCCCCTTTCTGCATCCCAAGATGTACTTTTGGCTGGGATGCAGCCTGATCCGATACTTTTACCGTCTGATCCGGATATTCCCGCAAGTATTCCAACGCAAGGATACACGTCATGATCTTCGTTGTACTTGCCATCGGACGGACCACATCTGCATCCTTCCCGAACAGTACCCGGCCGCTGTCCGCATCCATCAGAACCGCCGATCTGGCATAAAGTTCTGCCGGTTCATCCCCGAACACCCGTTTCACATTCTGTGCAGCAGCATCGTTCTCCGGTCCATCCGTCTGCTTCTGCGTCCCTTTTTTCCCCGATTCGGCCAGAATATTTCCGGCAGTCTCTGTCTCCTCTGCCCACCTTTTATTCCTTGACTCCAGACTCTGTATACGGCATGCCATACCCATGCCGGCGATCAATACCGCCAATAATACCACCGATACGATTTTATGCGGCCGTCTTTTCATATTTTTCCACTCCGGGTATATTCCGTTAAGAAAATATATGCCCGGGAAAACAAAAAAATCACTCCACCGGCTCTCCTGCCGCGTGAAATGATTTTCCCTGTTATTTCCTGCAAAATCTTCTATATATCTAATTTTAACTGTACTTCTTCTTCCGCTTCTTCTTTGAATGTCTCCACCTGTTCCGGATTCGGACTTGGAAGATCATCCAGCGAATGAATACTGAATCTTCGCAGAAATTCTTCTGTTGTTCCGAAAAGGATCGGTTTTCCCGGAGCATCCAGACGCCCTCTCTCACATACCAGATTATATTCTACCAGCTTGTTCACCGCATGGTCTGATTTCACCCCGCGGATCTTTTCGATCTCAAGCTTTGTAACCGGCTGCTTATATGCGACGATCGATAATGTCTCCAGAAGGACATCTGTAAGGACGTGTTTCTTCGGCTGTGATGCCACACGGATCAGATATTCATACATCTCCGTCTTTGTGCACATCTGATATGCACCGTCCAGCTCTATAATACGGATCCCCCTGTCTTCCGCCGCATATTTATCCATCAGCTTATGTATCACCTTGCGGGTTGTCTTTTCATCCTGCTCCAGTGCCCGGGCAATCTTCCCGATCTCTACAGAATCCCCCATTGTAAAAAGAATCGCTTCGATGATTCCTTCCATCTGCTTTATTTTTAACTTTGCCATATTCTCTTCCCTATATTTCTTCCACTTTCGATGTGATCATAATCTCATCAAACGGCTGATCCTGTTCGATAAAGATCACGCCTTCTTTCATTAATTGCAGGATTGCAAGAAATGTAACAACTACCTGCACCTTCGAACTCTGCTTTTTCAAGAGTGCGCGAAAACCGAATTTTCTGTGTGATCTCGCATATTCCGTCACATAATCCAGCTTGTCCGGAAGTGTTACCTCTTCCTTCTCGATCTTACCGAATTTACTTCGCACCGGATCGACCTTATTTTCCTGCCGTTTCATCACTTCTTTGAAAATACGGTTGAGCTGTACCAGTGTCAGGTCTCCCAGCAGTTCATCCAGATCTACCGGTGGGACATATCCTTTTACCTCGTCCGGAATTGTTGCTGTCTTATACATGATCCGGTCCCCGTCCATCTCACGGTCTTTCAGCTCATAGGACATGAATTTATACATCTTGTATTCCAGTAATTGCTCTACCAGTTCCTGTCTCGGATCCTCTTCTTCTCCCTCTTCATTCACTTCTTTCGGGAGAAGCATCCTGCATTTGATATCCAGAAGCGTCGCTGCCATCACGAGAAATTCACTCATGATATTCAGATCTTCCTTCTGCATGGCTTTGATGTATTCCATATACTGATTCGTGATCTCGACGATCGGAATATCGTAGATGTCTATTTTATTTTTTTCGATCAAATGTAACAGCAGGTCTAACGGACCTTCAAATACCTGTAATTTTACCGGAATTCCCATACATATCCTCCATTGTCATAACTTAGTTATTATACAGGACATTTGGAAATTACTCAAGACTTTATCTTTCATTTCTTATCTTCATTTCTTTTCTCATTTCCTACCACATTTTCTCATTCCGGTTTTGTATGAAATTCTCATTTACATTTTTCTGATGTACCAGTCAGTTCAAGAACGATCAGTTCCGGCCAGTTCCACAGTCTCACCGGCACAGAATGCGTCCCGAGGCCGCGGCTTACAACCGCCGTCTGGGATCCTTCCCGGTATATTCCTCCGGAATACTTTGGAAACAGTGTGAAATTCGGTGAGATCACACCTCCGATTCCCGGAAGCTGCACCACGCATCCGTGATAATGTCCGCCCAGGATCAGATCTGCCCCGTACTCCAGATATTCCTTCATATACCCCGGATGGTGCGCCAGCAGGATCTGATATTCCCCACCGTGTTCTCCGATGCGGCCTGTGATTTCTTTTAACGGAAGGTCTTTCTTCCCAAATCTTGCATACGCCCGAAGAGGAATCTCAAGCCCCGAGATTCTTACAGGTGCTTCATCCAGCCTTACCGTCTCCGAAGCATTTTCAAGCATATGGATCCCGCACGCTGTCAGAACCTTCTTATATCCTTCATAAGACTGTTCATACTTATCCGGCAGTTCTTTCAGCTTCTGTTCGTGATTGCCATTCGCACAGTAGACCGGGCAGATTGCCGGAAGTTTTTCCAGGAAACGTACCGTCCCGTCATAGGAATTGCCATCCTTTCTGACCAGCATATCCCCTCCGATCAGGATCAGATCCGGATGCTGGTTTTTGATGCTTTCCAGTAAGCGTTCATTTTCTTTTCCATATATCCGGTTGTGCAGATCACTCAGGAATATAATCTTCTTTGTTCCCTTGATTCCATTTAACTTCGGCGAACAGATCCGGTACTTCGTTACACGGAAATCCCTCAGTTCTCTTATCATTTCTATCAGGCAGTACAAAATGAAAACTGCCACAATTATCAGAATTATTTTTATCAATTTTTCTTTCTCCTTTACATCCGGGTTTATTATATAATTCTTTCTGTTCATTTTCAATTAATTGTGCTAAAATTCATTCTTGTAGGTTATTCAATTCATTATAAGGAGGTTTTTGTTATGAATATACCAGAAAGAATCTCCGCTCTTCGCGCATTAATGGAAGAACGAGGATATGACGTCTACATGGTTCCTACTGATGATTTTCATCAGAGTGAATATGTCGGCGATCATTTTAAAGTAAGAGAATATATCACAGGATTTACAGGTTCTGCCGGAACTGCTGTCTTCACAAAGGATGAGGCCGGACTCTGGACAGACGGACGTTATTTCCTGCAGGCTGACCAGCAGTTAGCCGGAACAGGTGTAAAGCTTTATAAGATGGGCGAACCTGGTGTTCCTACCGTAGAAGAATTCATCGCTTCTGCACTGCCGGAAGGCGGAACTCTTGGATTCGATGGACGTGTCGTTGCGATCGAGGAAGGTACTGCACTGGAAGAAGCTGCTGCTTCTAAGCATGCCAAGATCAACTATTCCGAAGATCTGGTCGGAAAAGTATGGGCAGACCGTCCTGCACTTTCCGAAAAGCCTGCTTTCGCACTTGGCGAAGAATACACAGGTGAAAGCACAGAGAGTAAACTTGCACGTGTCCGTGAAGCTATGAAAGCTGCCGGTGCCGATGTTCATGTGATCGCAGCACTTGACGATGTATGCTGGATCACGAACCTGCGTGGAGATGATGTAGATTTCTTCCCATTATTACTGTCTTATGCAGTCATCACAATGGATGAAATGAAGCTCTACATCGACGAGCGCAAATTAAATGACGAGATGAAAGCTGATCTTGCAAAGAACAACATCACCATCCATCCGTACAACGCAATCTATGAAGATATCAAGAACTTAGATACTACATCTACAGTTCTGGTAGACCCGAACCGTCTGAACTATGCATTGTTCAACAATATTCCTGATGGCACAAAGGTGGTACAGCAGGTGAACCCGACCATCGCAATGAAGGCAAAGAAAAATGATGTCGAGATCAAGAACATCATCAATGCTCACAAAAAAGATGCCGTAGCCATGACAAAATGGATGTACTGGCTGAAGACAAATATCGGCAAGATCGAGATCACGGAGCTCAGCGCCGCTGCCAAACTGGAATCATTACGTAAAGAACAGGAAGGTTACTTATGGCAGAGCTTCGAACCAATCTGCGCTTCCGCTGAACATGCTGCGATCGTTCACTATGAGCCGACTCTGGAGACAGACGTTCCTCTGACACAGAACGGATTATTCCTGACCGATACTGGCGGAGGATACTTAGAAGGTTCTACTGATATCAGCCGTACATTTGCATTCGGTGAACTGACACAGCAGATGAAGGAAGACTTTACAACTGTATTACAGTGTAACTTCAATCTTGCACATGCCGTATTCCTTGAAGGAACAACCGGATACAACCTGGATGTCCTGGCAAGAATGCCAGCCTGGAGACGTGGCATCAACTTCAATCACGGTACCGGACATGATGTCGGATATCTGATGAACATCCATGAGGCTTCCTGCGGATTCCGCTGTGCGATCCGTGAAAAGGAGCAGGCTCCTCTGATGGCCGGACTTGTCATCACAGATGAACCTGGTATCTATATCGAAGGCAGCCACGGAGTCCGTACTGAAAATGAACTTCTGGTAAGAAAAGGTCCTAAGAATGAATATGGACAGTTCTTATACTTTGAGCCTATTACTTATGTTCCGATTGATCTGGATGCGATCATCCCTGAGATGTTGACAGATCAGGAGCGTGAGCAGTTAAATGAGTATCATAAGAAGGTTTATGAGATCGTTGCTCCGCAGCTTAGTGATGAGGAGCGGGAGTGGTTGAAGGAGTATACTCGCGCGATTTAATTGATTCACTGGGATTGGCCTCTCGGTCCTTGAAGAACGCAGTATAGGGCACTTCTTGTTCAGGTTCCATGAGGCAGAAATACTAAGGGCGTGGAAATTTACTAAGAACAAACTTCATTTGCGAGAACTCACCCCGTCCGGGGTTCAGACAGCTCGCAAATGAAGTTTAACGTAAATTCCCACGTCCTTAGTATTTCCAAGCCTCATTCCACATTCACTAGAAGTGTCCTATACTGCTTTTTTCAAGTCGTGACTGGCTGCCGGAAGTTAATGAATTAAGTGGCGAAAGCGGTAACTTTTGGGAGACCACTACGATATGGAAGGTGGCGATAATCGTTGGAATTTGCTATTTATAATAATAGTAGTAACTTTCTAGTGTTTTCTATAACCTTCCGGTATCACAACGGTTATGATTCTGTCATTTAATCCTTCAGGCTTTGATACCCACGGAATAAAAATCGGGAGCCGTTCCAGTGAATGTGGCGGAGGTGCTGGAAATACTTAAGCGTCAAAATTATGCGTTGGGTTTTCGAAATTTGCCTGTTTGAGGCGTAAGCCGAGTTTGCAAAT
>JBNMJT010000116.1:0-7610 GCA_050873945.1 Dorea sp. | reverse complement strand
GCCTTATACTGCGTTCTTCAAGGACCGAGAGGTCACCAAAGTTAATGAATTAAATACCAAATTAAATACCAATTGTAGAAATTGTAGAAAAAATTTGAAAAAAGGTGTTGACTTTCCCCGAAACCAATGCTATACTAACGAAGTCGGTTCGAGAGAGACGACAAAAGATATGGGATCATAGCTCAGCTGGGAGAGCATCTGCCTTACAAGCAGAGGGTCATAGGTTCGAGCCCTATTGGTCCCATACATTTTCAAAATTTGATTGTGGCGGGATAGCTCAGTTGGCTAGAGCACACGGTTCATACCCGTGGTGTCGCTGGTTCAAATCCAGTTCCCGCTACTGATTATGGCGGGATAGCTCAGTTGGCTAGAGCACACGGTTCATACCCGTGGTGTCGCTGGTTCAAATCCAGTTCCCGCTATTTTTTATTTCCTGGATACACAAAAGCAAAAGATGATTGCTTTCAGCGTATTCTAAGATTGATACACAGCAAGAGAGTCGGAAAAGAATCCGGTTCTTTTTTTATGCCCAATTTTCCTGACAAAGTGTACAAGAAAAGCAAAATCGTTTATAATACGTAGCATATGGTTAAAACAGGAGGATAACGAAGATGGCACCAAAGAGTAGTTTGTTCATTCGCATTGTTGCGGGTGCATATGTAATATATTTAGGAGGAAGGCTGATTAATAGTTCGCTTGCGGACAAGCCGGATAATTATATTCTTTATATAGCGGCCGGAGTGATATTTGCATTGATCGGTCTGTACTGGCTGGTAGGGTCCGGGATCAAGATGGTGAAAAAAGAATACCGGGACGACAGTATTATGGGGCGTATGAATGAAGCTGAAAATGAGAAAACAGAAGAGAAGGCAGAAGCAGTTGCAGAAGATGTAACAGAAGAAAATGAGGCAGAAGAACCGGCGGAAAAAATAGAAGAGAACGCAATGTCAGAAAAAGATAACATGGTGAGATAAAAGATTACTGAAACAATAAAAGAAATATCGGGAATGAAAATCTGAAAATACAGGAAAATCAGATAGAAAGAAAACAAAACAGCAAGGAGGATAATATATGCGAGTAGGTATGGGATATGATGTACACAAATTAGTAGAAGGAAGAGATCTGATCCTTGGCGGAGTGAAGATCCCTTATGAGAAAGGACTTCTCGGGCATTCGGATGCGGATGTATTATTACATGCGATCATGGATGCGCTTCTGGGGGCTGCAGCACTTGGCGATATCGGAAAGCATTTCCCGGATACGGATCCGGCATACAAGGGAGCATCCAGCATTAAGCTCCTGGAAGAAGTAGGCAGACTGATCGATGAGAAATTGTATGTGATCGGCAACATCGACGCGACGATCATTGCACAGCGTCCGAAGATGGCACCGCACATTGAACAGATGCGGAAAAATGTGGCAGATGCACTGCATATCGATGTAGATCAGGTGAATATCAAGGCAACTACAGAAGAAGGCCTTGGATTTACCGGAACCGGGGAAGGTATCTCGTCGCAGGCAATCGCGAGTCTGGATACGATCGCCAACTACAGCTACAGGGTCGGACCTGCAGAAGGCGGATGTGCCGGCTGCGGCGGATGTATGAAGGCGCAGGAGATGTAAGAATAAAAAGCAGAGTTATAAGAAAAAAGGCAGAAATATAAAAGAAAGACTACAGTCGGAAAAGAGTAAGTCAGGCCTGAAATGTCAGGAAAGACAAAAGCCAGACGGGCGAAACGAACAAAAAGGAAGAACAAAATGCAGATAAGAAAACTGGAAACAGAAGAAAAACAGAACACCAGAAAGCTGTACGAAGAAGTATTTTCAGAAGACAGCAAAAGTTTTGTTGATTATTATTACGAAGAAAAATTAAAAGACAATCAGATCTATGCAGTAGAGGAAGACGGGGAGATACAGGCAATGCTGCATCTGAATCCGTACGAACTTGCAGTGAATGGCAGCAAAAAGGATGTGAATTATATCGTCGCCGTTGCAACGAGAGAATCTTACCGGAAGCGTGGATTCATGGCCGGATTGTTGAAACAGGCGTTAAATGATATGTATGCGGATGGAGAGACATTTACATTCCTGATGCCGGCTTCAGAGAGCATCTATCTGCCGTTTGATTTCCGGACGGTGTGCGAACAGAACCGGGTATATTATGATCCGGAGACAGAAGTAGAAGAGGGTACGGTCGTAACGGACGCATCGGAGGAAGATGCAGAAGAGATGGCGGCTTATATGGAAGCGCGTCTGTCGCAGTCATATCAGGTCTATGCAAAGAGAAGTGCGGCTTATTATGAGCGCCTGCTTAAAGAATATGCAAGCGACGGCGGAACATTAAAAGTATACAGAAAAGACGGTGAGATCACGGACATCAGGATTGCGGCAGAAGCAGAAGAAGTGGACGGCGGCAAGCCGAAGATCATGATCCATATCATAGATGTCAGAAGAATGCTGATGTCTTTGCGCCTGAAATCATTCATGGGAACCTGCTTTACGGTGACAGATCCGATCATCGAAGAGAATAACCGCTGCGTAATGATCACGGGAACTGAATTCTCAGGCGTGATGCTGATGGACGGCAAGCCGGAGAACAGTGAAGGAACGATCACGGTAGCGGCACTTGCAAGCCTTGTGTTTGGCGCAAAGACAGCGGAAGAGATCTGTACAGACGGTGATGCAGTCATGTCAGAACGTATGAAAGAAGAACTTGGCAAGATCATACCGTTGTCACGGATTTATCTGAATGAGACGGTATAAAAAGAAGGCGTCTTTTGTTTTTCTTTAGAATTTTCTGAAGTCACCCTTAAGAAACGTCAGGTAATATAATAACAACAGAGGAAACAGCTGGAATTAGAAAAAGGATGAATAATAAGATGGAGATGAATCATGTACTGGTCGTGGAAGACGACAAGGAGATCAGAGAAGGTGTAGAGATATACCTGAAAAGTCAGGGGTATGAAGTGTTTCAGGCGGCTGACGGCGTAGAAGGACTGGAAGTCATAGAGAAAGAAGAGATACATCTGGCAATCGTGGATATTATGATGCCGAGGATGGATGGAATCTCTATGGTAGTAAAACTCAGGGAAAAATATGACTTCCCGGTGATCTTTCTCTCTGCAAAATCAGAAGAAGTGGATAAGATCATGGGACTGAATATGGGAGCCGACGATTACGTAACAAAACCATTTACCCCGATGGAGCTTCTGGCCAGGGTCAATTCACAGCTTCGCAGATACCGCCGCTTTATGGAAAAACTGGGCAATCAGGAACAGAATGCCAGAATCCACACGATCGGCGGACTGGAGATGAATGAAGATAATGTAGAAGTGACCGTTGACGGCGAACCGGTGAAGATGACTCCGATCGAGTATAAGATCCTGCTGCTTCTGATGAAGAATCCCGGACGGGTGTTCTCGGCGGAGGAGATCTACGAGCGGGTATGGAATGAACGTGCGATCAATACCGATACGATCATGGTGCACGTCAGAAATATCCGTGAAAAGATAGAAGTGAATCCAAGAGAACCAAAATACTTAAAGGTGGTGTGGGGCGTTGGATACAAAATTGAAAAGCAGGCGTAAACTGGGCGTATTTCTGATTATAGTGACGATACTCAGTGCAACAGTTGTTATGCTGTATAATTATAAAACGATTTACAGAAAAGCAGTCGAGGAAGCGCAGAAGACTTATACGACGTCGCTTTCAGACAGGGAATATCTGGAAAGCTTTCTGGAATTCAGTTATGTCCTTTATAATCAGGAGATATCATCCAAGACGGGAGAAGCTAAGATGTCACAGGATGAGATCAATGACGTCTCGGAAGCGTGGATGGATGATTATGAAGCATTATATCCTTATCTGGATTACCGGATCGAGGATGGATCGGGAACGGTTCTGGGACGAAGCACAGCGAATACCGGAAGCGGCCTGACAGATGACAGCTTTAAAGAATATGCATTTGGCATGGTGCTGACTTACGATGAGCATGGCAATCCGGATGTGAAAGTTGTAAAGAGCGGCGAAAAGACAGCGCAGAGCATTGTTCTCAGAAAAATCATCGATAGCTGGAGTGATACCGTAGAAGCTGCTACCGATGGTGACTTGCAGACTCCGAAGAACCGTACGTATATCTATGGAATGAAGAAGAACGGCATTGAACAGTATCTGAATCAATGGTACTGGTTCGGGGATGAAGCTCCGAATGATGCCTGGTATATGATGCTTACCTGCATGGCAGCGGTATGTGTAGCGGCATGGATTTTTGCACAGAGCGAGACATTGGAAATTGGCGGAAGAAAAATTTTCCGACAGCCATTTGAGGTCGTTTTTATCATTGCATCAATTACTCTTGGAATTCTGGATGATAAACTGAACTGGATCATAACCAGAAAGGAAGGCTGGCCGCAGCCAATGGATTTTGCGATCTGGATCGGAGTATTTGCCGTTACGTACTGGGTGGCAACATGTGTCAGTGTGGTTCAGAAGATTGGCTTCAGAAAGTATGTTACAGAACGGACACTGGTATGGCGTCTGTGGAAGGCTCTGAGAGAAGAAGCGCCGGCGGCTGCAGAAAGAGTTGGACGGGACAGTGGAAGACTGTACCGGAAGGTGAAAAAACTGGCGCACAGAGTATATGAGATTGTTACGGATATTGATTTTACCGACAAAGGAAGTAAGGCAATTCTGCGGATCGTGGTGGTGAACTTTATCATCCTGGCAGTGACAAGTGTCTGGGTCTATGGAGTCATGGCACTGATCATTTATTCTGTGATCCTGTATTTCCTGTTGAAAAAATATTTTAACGAGATAAAGAGAGATTATCACAGACTTCTGGAAGCAACGAATGAGATCGCCGACGGCAATCTGGATGTGGAGATTGATGAGAATCTGGGTATATTCGAGCCGTTTAAGGAAGAGATTGAGAAGATCCAGAGTGGATTCAAGAAGGCGGTAGATGAGGAAGTAAAAAGCCAGCGTATGAAGACTGAACTGGTAACGAATGTCTCGCACGACCTGAAGACGCCGCTGACGGCGATCATCACCTATGTGAATCTTCTGAAGATTGAACAGAATCCGGAGAGACAGAAAGAATATATCGATGTGCTGGACAGAAAGTCTCTCAGACTGAAAGCACTGATCGAAGATTTGTTTGAGATCAGTAAAGCGAGCAGCAAATCCGTGAATCTGAACATTGCCAACATTGACATTGTGAATCTGTTCAAACAGGTGAAGCTGGAAATGGAAGAGAAGATCACGGAAGCGAATCTGGACTTCCGGCTGGATATTCCGGAGGATAAAGTGATCGTGGCACTGGACGGACAGAAGACATACCGGATCTTTGAAAATCTGATCGGAAATGCAGCAAAATATGCAATGCCGCATACGAGAGTGTATGTAAAGATTGCAGCAGAAGACGGGGATGCGGTGTTCCAGATGAAAAATGTATCGGCAACCGAGCTTACATTTAATCCGGAAGAGATCACGGAACGTTTCGTCAGGGGAGATTCGGCGAGAAATACCGAAGGCTCCGGACTGGGCCTTGCAATCGTGAAGAGCTTTGTGGAAATTCAGAAAGGAAAGTTCTGGATCGAGACGGAAGCAGATCTTTTTAAAGCAGAGATTCGCTGGAAACTGGTTGACAAAAAAGACGATATCGCATAATATATATTCTATATGAGAAAGACTTTGAACGGAAAGAGTAGCAGATGCGATGTGTCGAAAGAGAGAAACTGTCACCGGCTGAAAGCAGTTTCAGATTACAGCTTCTGTGAAGTGCGTCCGGGAGTCGGTCCGGTGAAAAAGATGAAAAGCATCACAGCCGGATCCGGGATTACACACGTTACGTGTACTGAGGGAAGGATACAGATAATAGAACTGTATGCTTTAAAAAGAGTGGAACCGCGGATAGACTTCGTCTCTTGTGAATAGCAGGAGACGAAGTTTTTTTGTTGTCTTGCGTTTGGAAAGAGATGCCGATGGCAAGTCCTGTAGATGAAGGGGATTTGCAGGCGGCGTTGGAAGCATGTATGGATGAGCGGTGAACTTATAAAAAAGGAGAGATTATAGATGGGCATTATATCATATGTCAATGAAGAAATCCAGGTGATCAGGGAGCGGGACCCGGCGATCAAGTCCAACATGGAAGTCTTCCTGTATTCCAGCTTTAAAGCCATTCTTCATTACAGAATCGCACATAAGCTCTATCTGAAGAAACACTATTTTCTTGCCAGATGGGTATCCCAGCGGGCAGCGAGAAAGACCGGGATTGAGATCCATCCGGGAGCTACGATCGGAAAAGGATTATTCATTGACCACGGAAGCGGAGTGATCATTGGAGAGACCGCAGAACTGGGTGATAATATCACACTGTATCAGGGAGTCACACTTGGAGGAACCGGTAAAGAGCAGGGAAAGAGACACCCGACGCTGAAAGATAATGTCATGGTCAGTGCCGGAGCAAAGGTCCTCGGCTCATTTACCATCGGGGAGAATTCCAAGATCGGTGCAGGCTCCGTAGTATTAAAAGAAGTGCCGCCGAACTGTACCGTTGTAGGTGTGCCGGGCAGGATCGTGAAGATGAATGATGAGAAGATGCCGAGACTCGACATGGATCAGGTACATCTGCCGGATCCAATTTCAAATGATATCAGAGAACTGCAGGCAGACAACTTAAGAATGCACAGACAGATCCAGGAGATGGAAAAGCGCATGCAGTGCTTAAAAGAGAATCCGATACCGGAAGAACAAGAGGAGGAGAATTTAGAAAATGAAGATTTTTAATACGATGACAAAGAAAAAAGAAGAATTTGTACCTTTGGAAGAAGGAAAGGTAAAGATGTATGTATGCGGACCTACCGTATATAACTTCATCCATATCGGTAATGCAAGACCGATGATCGTATTCGATACCGTCAGAAGATATTTTGAATACAAAGGATACGATGTGAATTATGTATCCAATTTTACGGATGTAGATGATAAGATCATCAAAAAAGCCATTGAAGAAGGCGTGACAGCCGACGAGATCTCCAAACGTTACATCGCAGAATGCAAAAAGGATATGGACGGCATGAACATCAAGCCGGCAACCAAGAACCCACTGGCAACCGAAGAAATCTGTGGAATGGTAGACATGATCCAGACACTGATCGACAAAGAATTTGCTTACGAGAAGAATGGTACCGTATATTACAGCACAAGAAAATTCAAAGATTACGGAAAGCTTTCCCATAAGAATCTGGATGATCTGCGTTCCGGCGAGCGTTCCCTTCTGGTATCCGGAGAAGATGAAAAGGAAGATCCGCTGGACTTCGTACTCTGGAAACCGAAGAAAGAAGGAGAGCCTGCATGGGAGTCTCCATGGAGTGAAGGACGTCCGGGATGGCACATCGAGTGCTCTGAGATGTCTAAGAAATACTTAGGCGAGCAGATCGACATTCATGCCGGTGGAGAAGACCTTGTATTCCCTCATCATGAGAACGAGATTGCACAGAGCGAGGCTGCCAATGGCAAAGAATTCGCAAAATACTGGATGCACAATGCGTTCCTGAACATTGACAACAGAAAGATGAGTAAGTCGCTCGGCAACTTCCGTACTGTACGTG
>JBNMJT010000115.1:0-7611 GCA_050873945.1 Dorea sp. | reverse complement strand
CTTTTTCTATAAAAAGGTCAACTACTGATTGGACTATTTGACAAAGGTAATGTATAATAGTATCGTTAAGTGACAAATACAAAAATGAAATATAGAGGAGAGTTAAGATGAGTAAACCAGTAGTTGCTATTGTGGGAAGACCGAATGTCGGTAAGTCGACCCTTTTTAATGTACTGGCGGGAGAGATGATTTCAATCGTCAAAGATACGCCCGGAGTAACAAGAGACCGTATCTATGCAGATGTCACATGGCTGGATAAAGAATTCACCATGATCGATACCGGTGGTATTGAACCGGAGAGCAAAGACATTATTCTTTCACAGATGAGAGAACAGGCGCAGATCGCCATCGATACCGCAGACGTGATCATTTTTATCACAGATGTAAGACAGGGACTTGTGGATGCAGATTCCAAAGTTGCGGACATGCTCCGCAGATCCGGAAAACCGGTTGTCCTGGCAGTAAATAAAGTAGACAGCTTTGAGAAGTTCATGCCGGATGTATATGAATTCTACAATCTGGGAATCGGAGATCCGGTACCGGTATCTGCAGCTTCCAGACTGGGAATCGGCGACATGTTAGATGCTGTGATCGCACATTTCCCGGAACATGAAGCAGAGGAAAAAGAAGATGAACGTCCGAGAGTAGCGATCGTAGGAAAGCCAAATGTAGGAAAATCGTCGATCATCAATAAGCTGACCGGAAAACAGCGTGTGATCGTATCGGATGTGGCAGGAACAACCAGAGATGCCATCGATACCAATGTAAAGTATAATGGAAAAGATTATGTGTTCATTGATACAGCCGGACTCAGACGTAAGAGCAAGATCAAAGAAGAACTGGAGCGTTACAGTATTATCCGTACGGTAACGGCTGTAGAACGTGCAGATGTCGTTCTGGTGGTGATCGATGCGACGGAAGGTGTAACAGAGCAGGATGCCAAGATCGCAGGTATCGCACATGAAAGAGGAAAAGGTATCATTATCGTTGTAAATAAATGGGATGCCATTGAAAAGAATGACAAGACAATGAAAGAGTACGAGAATAACGTACGCCGTGTGCTTTCTTTCATGCCATATGCAGAGATCATGTATGTATCTGCTGAGACAGGACAGCGTCTGAATAAATTATACGATATGATCGACATGGTTATCGAGAACCAGACACTGCGTGTTGCCACGGGTGTCCTGAATGAGATCATGACAGAAGCTGTTGCAATGCAGCAGCCGCCTTCAGATAAAGGAAAGAGACTGAAACTGTATTACATTACACAGGTAGCGGTAAAACCGCCATCATTTGTAATCTTTGTAAATAATAAAGAACTGATGCACTTTTCTTATACCAGATATCTGGAAAATAAGATCCGTGAGGCCTTTGGATTCCGTGGTACTGCTTTGAAATTCTTCATCAGGGAAAGAAAGGAAAAGGATCAGTAATCATGGAACGGTTGATATGTGTACTTGTCGGATATGCGTTCGGTCTGATCCAGACCGGATATATATACGGGAAAAAGAATGGCGTTGACTTAAGAAAACAGGGAAGCGGGAATGCCGGAACGACGAATGCACTGCGCACCATGGGATGGAAAGCGGGGGCAGTTACACTGCTCGGAGACTGTTTTAAATGCGTGGCAGCAGTCGTTGTCGTACATCTGATCTATGGAAAGACACATACAGACATGATGCCGTTGCTTTCCATGTATGCCGGAATGGGAGCGGTCCTGGGACATAATTATCCATTTTATCTGAAGTTCAAAGGCGGCAAAGGAATTGCGGCGACGGCAGGTCTGATCATCAGTACCACCAATATATGGATCGTACTGATCTGTCTTGCGGCATTTATTGCAATCGTTGCGGCAACAAGGTATGTATCCCTTGGGTCTATGGCTGTTGTCACGATCTATCTGATCAGTGTGATCGTCTATGGGCAGCACGGAGGATTTGGTGTGGAGAATGTATCTTATCTGCATGAGATGTATGGTGTGGCAGCATTTCTGATGGTACTGGCATTCTGGAGACACAGAGCGAATATTAAGAGACTTTTAAGCGGCACAGAGAATAAGATCAGTGTCGGCGGAAAAGACAAAAAATAGTCAGAGATGACGGATAAAAAGAAAGGACAGGCTCTTATGGCAAATGTAAGTGTGATCGGAGCCGGAAGCTGGGGAACAGCACTGGCACTGCTTTTATGTAAAAATGGACATGATGTGACGGTATGGTCATATCAGGAAGAAGAAGTCCGCATGCTGAGTGAAAAAAGAGAGCATGTAAGCAAACTTCCGGGCGTCAGGATCCCGGATGAGATATTCTTTACTGCAGATATCAAAGAAGCAGTAGAGGGAAAAGATGTGGTAGTACTTGCGGTACCATCGATCCATGTGAGAAGTACAGCAAGAATGATCAGTCCGTATGCGAAGGAAGGACAGAAATTCGTGGATGTGGCAAAGGGAATTGAGGAAGATACCCTGATGACATTGTCCCAGCAGATCGAAGAAGAGATGCCGCAGGCAGATGTGGCTGTTCTTTCCGGACCAAGCCATGCGGAGGAGGTTGGAAGAGGGCTTCCGACAACGGTCTGCATCGGAGCGCATACAGAAGAAACTGCAAAGTATTTACAGAGTCTTTTTATGAGCGAAGTATTTCGTGTATATATCAGTCCCGATATGCTGGGTATTGAGCTTGGAGGATCTCTGAAAAATGTGATTGCGCTGGCAGCAGGTATTGCAGATGGTATGGGCTATGGAGATAATACCAAGGCTGCCCTCATTACCCGTGGGATTGCAGAGATTTCCAGACTCGGAGTGAAGATGGGCGGTGCTGCCGAGACATTTGGCGGACTTGCAGGGATCGGAGACCTGATCGTTACATGTGCCAGTGTGCACAGCCGTAACCGTAAAGCCGGATACCTGATGGGACAGGGAAAGAGCATGAAAGAAGCTATGGATGAAGTCAAGATGGTAGTAGAAGGTGTATATTCGGCAAAGGCTGCTGCAAAGCTTGGAAAGAAATACGGTGTATCACTTCCGATCATTGAAGAGGTGAATAAAGTTCTGTTTGAGGACAAGAGTCCGAAAGAAGCGGTGAATGAACTGATGTTAAGAGTCGGTAAGGCAGAGCATACGGCTCTTCCGTGGAACTAATAAAAACAAAAAATAACAGATGCAGAAAATACAGGTGCTGAATTTCCGCATCTGTTATTTTTTTGCTTTTCCCCGCATATATTCTAACAGCATAGCAGGAAGGAGCGGGAAACATTGCATACAGAACAATTATATAAAGATATAAAAGCAAGGACGAACGGAGAGATCTACATCGGAGTAGTGGGACCGGTAAGAACGGGAAAATCTACATTTATCAAGCGTTTTATGGATGTTATGGTGCTGCCGCGAATGGAAGATGTACATAAAAAAGAACGGACAAGAGACGAACTGCCGCAGTCGGCAGCCGGAAAGACAATCATGACAACAGAGCCGAAGTTTGTTCCAAAAGATGCGGCAAAGATCCGTCTTGGGCAGGATATAGAAGTGAAGATCCGTCTGATCGATTGTGTCGGATATATGGTAGACGGAGCTTTCGGACATGAAGAAAACGGTCGGGAACGTATGGTCAGGACACCGTGGTACCAGGAAGAAATACCATTTACGAAGGCAGCAGTGATCGGAACACAGAAGGTCATCCATGAACATGCAACCATCGGAATTGTCGTGACAACGGACGGAACGATCACAGATATTCCGTTGAAGAACTATGAGGATGCAGAAAAGAGAACGATCACAGAACTTCAGAACATTCATAAACCATTCATTATACTGGTCAATTCGAAAAAGCCGCACAGTCAGGAAGCAAAGGAAAAAGCAAAGCATCTGGAAGAAAACTATAAAGTGCCGGCAATGGCCGTGAACTGTGAACAGTTGAAAGAAGAAGACATCTATCAGATTCTGGAAAATGTACTGTATGAATTTCCAATATCGGAAATACAGTTTTACATACCGAAATGGGTGGAAATGCTGCCTGCCACACATGTGATCAAACAGGATCTTATGGAACATATTCGTAAGATCCTGCAGGAGATGGAAGAAATCAGAGATGCCGCAACAGAGATTTCGAAACCGGAAAGTGTATATATAAAAGAAATCTATGTGGAGCAGATACAGATGGATACAGGCTGCGTGATAATACAGATCCATATGCATGAAAAATATTATTATGAGGTGTTAAGTGAGCTGACGGGAACGCAGATCACCGGACAATATGATCTGATCCGGACGATGCAGGAGCTGGCAGGATTAAAAAGCGAATATGAGAATGTCAGGGATGCATTTGCGTCGGTTCGTATGAAGGGATATGGAGTGGTAAGTCCGAAAAAAGAAGAGATCATACTGGACGATCCGGAGATGATCCGGCAGGGGAACAAATATGGGGTAAAAATTCATTCGCAGGCACCATCCATCCATTTGATCCGTGCCAATATAGAGACGGAGATAGCCCCGATTGTTGGAAATGAGCAGCAGGCGAAGGATTTGATCCATTACATCGAAGAGGAAAAGAAACCGGAAGGGGGAATCTGGAAAACCAGTATATTTGGAAAGACGGTGGAAGAACTGGTTATGGACGGTCTGAAAAATAAGATGGCAGTCATCAACGAAGAAAGTCAGGAGAAACTTCAGGATAGCATGCAAAAGATTGTTAATGACAGTAACGGCGGTATGGTATGTATTATCATTTAGAAAAAAGTGAATAAATATACGGAAAAACACTTGAAATCTGGAAACGACTGTGCTTATAATATGAACTAGGAATTGGTAAAGGGGCCATACTCGTAAGGGTGTGGTCTCTTTTTTTACCATATTGAGAATGCAGGGAATCCCTGTAAATAACGAAAAATCTGGAGGATGAAAAAATGAAAGATTACACATTTAAAGTACCACAGGACATCGTATTTGGCGTAGGCTCATTAAAAAGACTGCCGGAACTTCTGGAAAAGAGCGGTTCCAAAAAGATGATGGTTGTATCAGACCGTGGACTGGAAAAATTAGGTGTTGTACAGAAAGTACTGGATATCGTAGAGGCAGAAGGAATCGAGACGGTCAGCTTCCTGGATATCCTTCCAAATCCAACAGTAGATATGGTAGACGCGGCAACAAAAGTATATAAAGAATCCGGAGCAACCAGTATCGTGGCACTCGGAGGAGGAAGCCCGATGGATGTAGCCAAAGCTGTTGGTGTTCTTGCAAGATACGGTGGATCGATCACAGAATACGAAGGAGCACATCTTGTTCCCGGACCGATCGAACCGATCATTGCAATTCCGACAACAGCCGGTACGGGAAGTGAAGTAACAGCATTCTCTGTTATCACAGATACTTCCAGAAATTATAAACTGACGGTATTCAGTTACGAATTGCTTCCAAAATATGCGCTGCTGGATCCGGAAATGATCATGTCTGTACCTCCGATGGTCGCAGCATCCTGCGGAATCGATGCGCTGATCCATGCATGGGAAGCTTATACATCACTGGGAGCGTCTCCGTTCTCTGATGCAATGGCAGAAAAAGCAATGGAACTGATCGGAGGAAATATCCGCCGGTTCGTAGCAAACAGAAAAGACGAAGAAGCAGCATGTGCGATGATGTCAGGAAGTATGTTCGCCGGAATCGCATTTGCATGGGCAAGACTTGGCAATGTACATGCGATGTCACATCCGGTCAGTGCGTTCTTTGGCGTACAGCATGGTGTTGCTAACTCCATCCTGCTTCCGGTAATCGTAGAATATAATGCTCTGGCAGATCACGGACGCTATGAAAAGATTTACAATTATATCAGCGAAGATAAAGAGCCGGTAAAAGACTTCAAACCGGAGATGCTGGTAGCAGAGATCAAGAAACTGAATGCGTCTCTTGGTATTCCAAAGACACTTTCTGAGGTTGGTGTAACGGAAGATAAGATCCCTCAGATGGCAGCAGATGCCATGAAGAGTGGTAATATCGCAGCAAACCCACGTCAGACAACATTGAAAGATGTAGAAATGCTGTATCGCAAAGCATTGTAGATGATAGAACGAAGTATGCAGCAGATGCTGCCGGGCTGTAAGCTTTGCAGATAAGAATGGTAATAGAAAAAGATTCACATTCCGTCCGGAATCCGGGAAAGGGACGATGTGAATCTTTTTTTGTTAAGATATGTATGAAAACAGAAGATGACAGATTTCCGGTATTTCCAGATAGCGGAAATAAACTTATAAGATTGCATTATTATGACAAAAGAGTTAAAATATAAAAGTATATGACTATCACAGATAAATGTTGGAGGTACGATATGAAAGTAGCAATTATTACAGCAAATACAGATATAGACAAAGGAACAAAAGAAAATGAAAGCGGAGAAGCAGTAAAGCTTGTAGCAGAAGAAGCCGGACTGGAAGTTGTGTTTATGAGAGCACTTCCGCTGGACAGAGAAGTACTGTCAGCAATTATGAAACGTATGGCAGACGGAAAAGCAGCAGACCTGATCCTTACAACAGGCGGGGCAGGATGCAATCCGAATGACTGTACACCGGAAGCAACGATGGATATTGTAGAAAGACCGGTTCCGGGAATTCCGGAAGCTATGCGTGCGCATACGATGAAGCTTACAAGACGCAGTATGCTGAACAGAAGTGCGGCAGGAATCTGCGGTGAGACACTGATCGTCAATCTCCCGGGAAAAGCACAGGCAGTAAAAGAAAGCTTAAGATATTTACTTCCGGAGCTTGTACATGCCGTTAAGGTCATTAAGGGAGAAGCATAAGAGATGAAAGTGACGTACCTGGAACACAGTGGATTCGCTGTAGAATATAAAGACGATGTGTTTATTTTCGACTGGTACAGAGGCAGACTTCCGGAATTTGATCTAAAGAAAAAGATCTATGTATTCGCAAGCCATTCGCATTATGATCATTTTAATAAAAAGATCTTTGAATGGACGGAACGTTATCCGGATATCCGGTATATTCTGTCGGCAGATATTACCGGTGAAGAACAGCCGGAACAGACCACTTATGTAACAGCAAACAAGGAATATCATTTTGATGACATAAAGGTGCAGACGCTTCATTCCACAGATGAAGGTGTTGCGTTTGTTGTGTATGTGGAAGACAAGGTGATCTATCATGCGGGTGACCTGAACTGGTGGCACTGGGAAGAGGAAAGCGAACTCTATAACGAACAGATGCGGAAAGACTATCAGCGGGAGATTGACAAGCTGAAAGATATTGCGATTGATGTGGCATTTGTTCCGCTGGATCCGAGACAGGAAGACCAGTATGCCTGGGGAATGGATTATTTTATGAAGCATACCAGTACGAAATATGTATTTCCGATGCATATGTGGGAGCATTATGAGGTTTATGACCGCCTGATGAAGAATCCGGAGGCAGTGTCATACAAAGACCGGGTGATGCAGGTAAGAGAGCCGGGACAGGTATTTGAAATAGAAATTTAAAATAGAAATCGGAATGAAAATTTGAATAAAAAAAGATTTGTTATTTCGATAAAACAGTGCTATAATAATAAGCGCTTTTGAAAAATGCAAGTAAGACAGATGATCGCAGCTGCAATTGCCGAAAGGCAGCAGG
>JBNMJT010000114.1:0-7725 GCA_050873945.1 Dorea sp. | reverse complement strand
GACAGAAGATGATCCTCCGGTGGATGTAGATAAGCTCCTGGTCGTGACATTTACCGAGGCGGCAGCCTCAGAGATGAAAGAAAGGATCCGTCTTGCAATCGAGAAGAAACTGACGGAATACCCGGAAGATGAGCATTTGAAACAACAGGCAACCCTGATTCATAATGCGCAGATCACAACCATCCACAGCTTCTGCCTTTCTGTGATCCGCGATCATTTTCATGCGATTGATATTGATCCGGGATTCCGTATTGGTGAAGAAGGAGAACTGAAGCTGTTAAGACATGATGTGCTGGAGGAGATGCTGGAGGAGAAATATCAGGAAGGAAGTAAACGGTTTCTTGATTTTGCGGCAGCTTACAGCACCGGAAGAGATGATAAAAAGATTGAAGATCTGATATTGAAGATCTATGAATTTTCCAGAAGTTATCCGGATAGTGAAAAGTGGCTGGATTCCTGTGTGGAAGTGTACGGAATACCGGATGTGAAGGCGCTGGAAGAGAGCAGCTTCATGAAAAAGGTGATGACAGATATCCGGAAGAATCTGGATGATGCAGGAGAACTGCTGGCTCATGCAGAGAAGATCGCATTAAGTCCGGATGGTCCGGCGGTGTATGAGGCAACGCTGGAGAAAGACATGCAGGTGATCGAGGAGCTGTCTGGTATCCGGTCTTATGAGAAGATGGCAGAAGCATTTGCAAACGTAAAATGGGCAAGGATCGCGGCAAATAAAGATAAGACGGTATCGGAAGAAAAGATTGAGCAGGTTAAGAAGATCCGTGAACTGGTAAAAGGAATTGTAAAGAATATCAGCGGGCAGTATTTTTATGAAAGTCCGCAGGAACTGGTAGAGGATCTGAAACTGTGTGCCCCGGCGATGGAAGAACTGGGAGATCTTGTGCGGCTGTTTGCGGAGAAGTTTGAGGAGCAGAAGCGAGCACAGAATATGATCGACTTCTCGGATATGGAACAATATGCACTGCGTATCCTGACAGAGAAGACTAAAGCGGGACTTAGACCGTCAAAAATAGCGGAAGAATACCAGAAACAGTTCCAGGAGATCATGATTGATGAATATCAGGACAGCAACCTGATCCAGGAAGCAATCCTTACCAGTGTATCGACCTGCAGAAGCGGCCGGTATAATATCTTCATGGTGGGGGATGTGAAGCAGAGTATTTACCGGTTCCGTCTGTCGAGACCGGAATTATTCCTGGAGAAATTCCACACATATAATATAGAAGAAAGTCAGACCCAGAGGATTGACCTGCACAGGAATTTCCGAAGCCGGAAGGAAGTACTGGAAGGTGCCAATGCGATATTCCGGCAGATCATGACGGAGAAACTGGGCGGGATTGTCTACGATCAGCAGGCAGCACTATATCCGGGAGCAGAATATCCGGAGACGGAGAATCTGGAGACAGAGCTTCTGGTGATGGACAGTGATCTGGATGGATATCGGGAAAATGATGCAGTAGAAGAAGAAAACAGCACTGGTAATACGGATAAAGATACGGGAAAGGGAATTGGTTCCGAGAGAGAGCTGGAAGCCCGTATGATCGCCATGCGTATCCGGGAACTTCTGCGGTCGCAGAAAGTTACGGATAAGGAGACCGGAGAGTTAAGAAATGTCCGCTATTCGGATATCGTGATCCTGACAAGAAGTATTAAGGGATTCGCCGATGTATTTACGGAAGTGCTGAACCGTGAAGGTATCCCGACCTATGCGGGAACCAGTGAAGGATATTTCCAGACACAGGAGATCGGCGTGCTTCTGGATTATCTGAGGGTTCTGGATAACCGGAGACAGGATATTCCGCTGGCAGCAGTATTAGCTCGGCATTTGCAGAAATGTCAGACGAAGAGATGGCAGAGATCCGGTGTGCATATCCGGATAAGCCGTTCTTTGAGAGTGTGGCAGAGTACAGAGTACATGGAAGTGAACAAAAGATCCGGGAAAAGATGGAACGGTGTCTGGGAGAGATGGACGAATTACGTAAAATTGTACCATATACACCGATGCATGAGCTTTTATGGAAGATACTGGATCGAACCGGATATGGAGATTATGTGGCAGCGATGCCCGGCGGCGCACAGCGCAGAGCGAATCTGGATATGCTGATCGAAAAAGCCAGGGCATACGAGGCAACCAGCTATAAAGGATTGTTCCATTTTGTAAGATATATCGAACAGCTGCAGAAATATGACGTGGATTATGGTGAGGCAAGTATCGAAGATGAACATGCAGATACGGTGCGCGTAATGACAATTCACAAAAGTAAAGGTCTGGAGTTCCCGGTTGTGATCGTGGCCGGAATGGGGAAACGCTTCAACATGCAGGATGCAAGAAGTGCAGTGGCACTCCATGCCGGTATGGGAGTCGGACTGGATGCGGTGAATCTGGAATATCGTACAAAGATTCCAAGTATCATCAAGAAAGTGATACAAAAAGAGGAAGCACTCGAGAGTCTGGGAGAGGAACTGCGAGTATTATATGTAGCCCTGACGCGTGCAAAGGAGAAGCTGATCATTACAGGAACACTTTCAAAACCGGAGGATAAGATTGCCGGATATCAGATGTTCGGAGGAAACGCAGATGGAACATTATCATTCTCCCAGCTTAGTCATGCTTCCACATACTGGGACTGGATACTTCCGGCGGTATTAAAATGTCAGGAAGAAGAACTGTTCAGACTTCAGATCCTGCATATGGAGGATGTGGTAAAAGAAAGTATAGAGGAAGAAGTAAAGAGCGGTCTTTCAAGAGCCATTCTTGAAAACTGGAATGTAGAAGAAATCTATGAACCGGAATTGCACGAGATGATGCAGGAGCAGTTTGCATTTTCCTATCCATATGAAAAGAGCAGTGAAAGAAAGCTGAAATTCACCGTTACAGAATTGAAGAAAAGAGCTTATGAGATTGCAGTGGATGGAGGTCAGGAAGAGCTTGAAGAACAAGGGGCTTTATTATACGAAGAACCAGAAGTGGTGCCGCTTTTGCCAAAATTCATGCAGCAGGAAGAGGGACTGACAGGAGCGCCGAGAGGTACGGCATATCACCGTGTGATGGAACTGTTAGATTTTGCTGATATGGCGAGTGTCCCGGTTGTGAATGGCGGGACAGCAGAAAATAGTGGCAGAGACAGGAATGAAGAGATAGGAATGCGAGAGTCGTGGAAGCAGTGGTTCACCGGCTGGCTGGAGAAACAGGTCAGAAGAGGACGGATAGAAGAAGAGGCAGCAGCCTGTGTCCGCTGGACGGATATTCTGGGATTTCTGCAATGTGATCCGGGAAAACGTATGCAGGAGGCAGCCGGAAACAAGAAGCTCTGGAGAGAACAGCCATTTGTACTCGGAATTAATGCAAAAGAGCTGTATCCGGAGGAAGAAGACGGGGAACTGATCCTGGTACAGGGAATCATTGATGCTTATTTTGAAGAACCGGATGGGATAGTTGTACTGGATTATAAGACGGATAAGGTAAGCAGAGGGGAAGAACTGGCAGAAAAATATCAGGAGCAGCTGCGCTATTATGCTAAGGCACTGGAACAGATGACTGGAAAAAAAGTAAAGGAAAAGATTATATATTCATTTACTTTGAAGAAAGAAATTTATATAAAATAAGAAAATTTAATTTAATAACTATAGCAGAATACCGGAAATCAAGAAGCATATCTAAAGCAAGGATGTGCTTCTTTTTTAGTTGTTATGCGTTCGAAAGAGGCTGCCAGTGGAAGGTTCTGCAGATTGCGGCTAAAACGGTTGGCGGACGATTGGTATCTTACAATTTTGTAACATACATAATATGTGTTGACATACTATATTATACGCCGTATAATATGTGTAACAAAATAATATTAGATAGTAATGCGAAAGGGAGTGAGAGCATGGTTTTTAATACGGGTGCAGCTCTTCTGGATGCAATTGTGCTGGCGGTAGTATCGCGGGAAGATGAAGGAACTTATGGATATAAGATTACGCAGGATGTAAGAAAGGCAATTGATGTATCAGAATCTACATTATATCCGGTTCTTCGGAGGCTGCAGAAAGGGGAATATCTGGAAGTCTATGACAGGCAGTTTGACGGAAGAAACAGACGTTACTATAAAGTAACAGAAAGTGGAAGAACGCAGCTTGCCATGTATCAGAAAGAATGGAAAGAATATTCCGGGAAGATCAGCGAATTGTTTGAGGGAGGTAGACTAGAATGAACAGAATAGAATTTATGGAGACGCTGTCCAGACTGCTTCTGGATATTCCGGAAGAAGACCGGATCGATGCGTTGAAGTATTATAATGATTACTTCGATGATGCAGGATCAGAGAATGAACAGAATGTTATAGAAGAACTGGAAAGTCCGGAAAAAGTAGCGATGAAGATCAAAGCGGACAGGGAAGATACAGAGGACAGTCAGAAAACTGAAAAAAGAAACGCAGAAGAGATTGATAAAGATGCAGAAGAAAGCACGGCATATTCCGAAGAAAAAGGACAGAACAGTAAAGAGAATGCATACCAGTATTATCAGGAAGATACATGCAGAGAAGAAAAAGATAATAAGATATATCAGGATAATGAGGTTTATGGCTATGAGGAACATCAGGAGAAGAAGCCGTGGACGAATAAATGGTTAAAATGGGCTATGATCGTGGCAATCGTTGTGATCGGATTTCCAATCGTGATACCACTCGCGGCCGGACTTCTGGCGTTAATTGCAGGAATCGTGATCGCGGTATTCTGTGTATTCGCAGCGATCGTAGTTGCGTTTGCAGCAGTGGTGGTGGCCGGTGTTGTACTTTTTGCGGCGGGGATCGGATGTATGATCGCCAATCCCGGCGTAGGGCTGGCAGTTCTTGGAGCGGGACTGATGGCAGTTGTAATCGGAATGATCGGAACGGTAGTCGGTGTAAGGCTCTGCATTATTGTATTTCCGGGGATCATCAGAGGAATTGTATATATTTTAAGAAAACCATTTCACAGAAAGGCGGTGGCATAAAAGATGAAGAAGCGATGGAAAATATTCTGGATCGTATGCGGTTCGATGTTTCTGGCAGGAATCATATGTTGTTCGGTATCGTGGGGAATGGGAACGACCCTGACAGATATCGCACGTCAATTTCCGCATGGAATCGGCGGGATATCGGTAGCTGGATCGTATGATTATCTGGAAGATGAAGACTGGGATGATGATGCAGATGAGGAAGATATAGACGATGATCAGGACGAAGAGGATGATCGGAATGAACAGAAGCAGGAAGAAACAGCAGCATCACAGGAGAAAGAGACGATGAAAGATGCAACAGGGATTATAGAAGGAAACGGAAAGGCTGCATATCAGAATATCCGGGAGATAAAGAGTACAGTATGTGCAGGAAGGATTCATCTGAAAACACAGCCGGATACAGATGAGATTACTGTAGAAAGTAAAGACACACATAAAAAACTTGGCTTCCGTGCATACGCAAAGGATGGAATTTTATACCTGACATCGAATAAGAAAATTACAAAGACCAAGAATGTAGGAAAAGGAACAATCACCGTGACACTTCCTGCAAATATAGAGATGGATGAAGTAGAACTGAACCTGAAGGCGGGAGAATTAAAAGCAGAACAGATTCTTGCCAAAGATCTGGAGGTAAATGCCGGAGCGGGTGAAGTAAATATTCTGGAATTTTCAGCCGATAAAGCAGAATTCAAATGTGGAGCCGGTTCCGTAACCGCAGCAGGTGATGCAAAAGAAAAAATTGATGCGGACTGTGGCGTAGGAGAAATCAATTTAAAAGTAAAAGGAAACCAGAACGATTATAATTATGACCTGGACTGCGGTATCGGAGAGATCCGGTGTGGCGATGACAGTTTCTCGGGCTTCGGCAGAGAGAAGAGTACTGACAATGGTGCAGACAAGAAAATGGATATCGACTGCGGTATCGGATCTATCAATGTGACATTTATGGAACAGATGTAAATCACCATGCGTTCGAAAGGAGCTGCCAGTGGCAGGTTCTGTAGATACCAAAGTATGCAAGAGAAGTTGCCAGTGGCAAGTTCTCTGTATGCAGGCAGATCCGGGAATCGGGAAATATAAACAGAGTATGTATTGTAGATTATAATAGAAATATGGAGGATAGAATTATGGAAGGAAAAAGATTATACCGGTCAAGAAAAGACAGAATGATATGCGGAGTATGTGGTGGAATTGCGAAATATTTCAATATAGATCCGACGCTTGTAAGACTGGCATTCGTGCTGATCTCAATGGGAGCAGGATCGGGAATACTGGCTTATATTGTTGCAGCAATCATCATACCGGATGATCCGGAAGAGTATTAGGATACTTTTATTCAGGGATGAAAAAATGCAGTGATGTATGAAATAGCAGGAAAGGTGGCATACTGATAAAAAACGAAAGGAATCAATCAATATGCCATCAAAAAAGAAAATGCCTGTCCGTCTGGAAGATCTTACACCCGATGAAAAAGTCAAATACGAGATTGCGGAAGAATTAGGACTTCTCGACCGGGTGATGAAAGATGGATGGAAATCACTTACTTCCAAAGAAACCGGAAGAATCGGCGGTCTGATCACAAAAAAGAAACGACAGAATGAAAAAAGTGACAAAAATGACAAAAATATTACGAATGTTAATTAGTATGAAGATTATGTAATAAAGGTTGAAAAGGGAATATCCATTTGCTATAATCGAAAAACTGGTAAAAGAGTTAGCAGGTGAGGATATGAACGAGAAGATTAATGTTTTAGATGTGAATATAGACAGCTGTACAGCAAAAGAAGCCATGAAAGAAACAATTGCTTTTCTGGAATCTGAGCCTGTGAGTGTGATAGATGTCGTATCGGTAGATGGCCTGATGCAGATGAATGATCTTCCGGAGCTGAAGGAGAAGATGAATGAATTTGATCTGATATTGCCGGGAGAGAAGCTGATCCTTGAGGCAGCAGAAGAACCGAAGATGCCAAAAGAGATCGACATGAAGCTGTACCTGAAGATGTTTATGCGGTATCTGCATAAGAATCATAAAAGAATCTATCTTCTGGTAGAATCGGAAGAAGAAGGGCAGGAGGCATTCCGGTATATGCAGAAAGCATACAGCGGGATTCAGTTGGTCGGTCTTGCAAAAGTATCGGCGGAAGGCAGAGCCGATGATATGCTGGTGAATGCAATCAATGGGAGCGAGGCAGATTGTATTCTTTCTGCATTATCTGTTCCGCTGCAGGAAGATTTTATTGCAAAGAACCGCAATCTTCTGGATGTCAGAGTCTGGATCGGAGTAGGGAAGAAGATGTTCTCGACACGTAAGCCTGGATTCGGACAGGGAAGATTCGCAAAGTATCTTCTGAATCATATTTTCAGACGTGAGATGGAAAAAAATAAGCTGAAAATGAAATCCTAAGAAAAATATAAGAAATTTGTTTCGTCACTATGTCCATGTGATAAATGTGTACAAATTGTAAAAAAACCGAGGAAATCACCAAAAAAGTGTGATTTCCTCTTTATTTTTTTGGTCATATATATTAAGATAGGATTTGACAGTATACATTTTGAGGATTAGTGGAGTGAATTTGTTGTGTAAAATGTATATTGAAAAGAGTGGAGGAGATGGAATATGATATCTAATCAAATACTTCAAAACACAATTGAAGGATTGAAAGGGATTACACGAATTGACTTTTGCGTGATGGACACAGACGGTAAATCTCTTGCAAGCACAT
>JBNMJT010000113.1:0-7737 GCA_050873945.1 Dorea sp. | reverse complement strand
GTGTAATCCTGCTCTACAGCGATAAGACAAGGTGTTCCTTTTCCAGCCTGGTACTCACTTCTTACTGTGTGTCCTGGTGCCTTAGGAGCGATCATTGTTACGTCTACGTTCTTTGGTGGTTTGATACATCCGAAGTGAATGTTGAAACCATGAGCGAACATTAACATGTTACCTTCTTCAAGGTTTGGCTCGATGTCTTTCTTGTACATATCTGCCTGTAATTCATCGTTGATCAGGATCATGATGATGTCAGCCTGTTTTGCTGCTTCTGCTGCTGTGTATACTTTGAATCCCTGAGCTTCAGCTTTTGCCCATGATTTACTTCCTTCGTACAGACCGATGATAACATCGCATCCAGACTCTTTTAAGTTAAGAGCGTGTGCGTGTCCCTGGCTACCATAACCGATGATAGCGATCTTCTGTCCTTCTAATACTGATAAATTACAATCTTCCTGATAAAAAATTCTTGCTGCCATTTTAGCATTCCTCCTAAAAAATTATTTCATTTTTTATTCTTAAACATGGGGCTTCCCGTCTGCCTGGGACTGTCTCTGTTTAATATCATATTATAATTATAATGTGTTGATGTTTCCTTCCTGATCAATGACTGTTACATCCTTGATTCCTCTCTGCAGTCCGGTGATACCCGTTCTTGCAAGTTCCAGAATCTCGTAACCTTCCAGAAGTTCCAGAAACGCATCTACTTTTGAACCATTTCCTGTCAGTTCCACCATCAGGGAATCCTTCTCTACATCAACGATCTTTGCACGGAATATATCCGCAACAGATATGATCTCCGTTCTCTCCGTCTTATTCGCACGAACCTTCACCATGATCAGCTCACGATATACCGAATCTTCCGGATCAAGTACTTTGATCTCAATGACATCTTCCAGCTTTCTGACCTGCTTCTCGATCTGTGATAAGATCAGCTCGTCTCCACTGGCTACAATGGTAATTCTGGTAAATCTCGGATCTGCCGTAACTCCTGCAGTAATGCTGTCGATACTGTATCCACGTCTGCTGAACAGTCCGGATACGCGGCTTAAAACACCGGGATTATTGTCTACCAATAATGAAAATACTCTTTGCATATTGCACCTCTTTTCTATCGTTTATAAAAAACAGAGTGCGTTCTGTTTTTTTATAATAACAACAACTTCTTCTTTTGTCAAGTATTGCCACCCATATTTTTACAATTTTCTTCCGGGTATCATTTCAGGATAATCCCTGCAATGTCTTCCGGTGTCTCTGCGATGCACACCGCACCTGCTTTTTCCAGTTCTTCACGATCACCGAAACCATATAACACACCCATACAGTCAAGACCTTCTTTCTTCGCTCCAAGGACATCATGCTCACGGTCACCGATCATCAGGATCTTATGTCTGTCCGTCACCTGGCAGGTATCGATCAGATATTCTATTACCTCTGCCTTACTGCCTCTTCCGCCATCCAGTTCCATACCGGCCACATATTCAAAATATTCTTCCAGGCCAAAATGTTCTATGATCCTTCTCGCATACACCTCCGGTTTGGATGTTGCAACAAAGAGTCGTTTTCCTGCTGCCTTTAATGCCTTCAACGATTCCTCAAATCCATCATACACGGAACACTCGAAAATCCCCGTATCCTGATAGTATTCCCTGTAATACTCTACGCCCAGCCAGCTTTTCTTCTCATCGAATCCATAAAATCTTGCAAATGAATCCGTAAGCGGCGGCCCGATAAATTTATATAATTTTTCCCGGTCTGTCTCTTCGATTCCGAACTTCTTCAGCGCATACATCACCGAATTCGTAATTCCCGGCGATGAATCAATGATCGTTCCATCCAGATCAAAGAAACAGATGTCATACGTTTTATCCAGCTTTTCTTTTTTCATACCTCTCTCCCTTAACTACAAAAAAATCTGTCACCGGCAGCTTCTTTCGAGCATCCAGTAACGTAAAAATACCGGGGCTCCTGCCTGCGTTTTCACGCATCCGGCACGCCCCGGTATTATTATAACCGTTCCGTCTATATTTTTGCAAACTGTATCACCCATAAAACCAGAAGATGCGCCGGATAAAATCCGTAGAAAAACCATTTTTCCCATCCGTACGCCTTTCTTTTCTTCTCTTTGTCATACACGCACTGTATCACAACTCCCGATACCACCAGACCAATACAGGCACACACGGAATGTACGAGGGCATTTCCCAGTCCGTAATCCCGCTCGTACGACAACAGATTCAGAATGAGAAATACTCCGGCCGCCTTTCCATACGCCAGCGTCACCTTCTTCCTGTCTCCATACGCATCTGCAAACAGGATCGTGAACACCGGCGCCAAAAGTGCCCAGTCCGTCCAGAGCGAACAAAACACCAGCACGCACAGCCATATCGTTCTCTCGCCTTTATTTTTCACATGGTCTTTGATCCATACCACACCAAGACACAGGAGCAGGCTGAACATCATATTCAGGTTCGTCTGCTTCAATGCCAGCATAAACGGAATCTGCGAAAGCACACCGAACACCAGCAGCCGCAGTGCATATTTCTTCACGGATCGGGTATAGCGATACCCTTCCACAAGAAAATAACACATGGTAACCGCAGTAAAATATCCGATATCAATCATGACCTCCTGTGCGGCACTGCCCTCTTTTAAAAATATATAGGCAAAATGATTGCAAAACATTGCTGCCATTGCCAGATATTTTACTGCGTTTCTACTCATACATCTCTCTCCCAAACTCCAAACCGGTCTTTCATTTTCTTTCCCGTTTTTATTCTTCTATATTCCGGATAAATCCGATATAGGTTGCTCCAAAATATACCGCATATACACCAAAGAACAGCACAAATGAAATTGCAAAATACTGCAATACCGGTGTGCTGACTCCGGTATAGAAGTTAAATCTGGCACCCATATACACCGCTATGATCCCGCTGATCACCGCCGAAAAGATTGCCGGACACAGATAATATCCGAATAACTGCCGGAATACCGTCCGGTGGATCTCGCGTCTTCCGAGGCCAATCTTAGAAAGCACCTGGTAACGGAAACGGTATTTGGCCGAATCACTCAGCTGCTGCACCGATAACACCGTCAGAGCGATACACAGGAACACAAGCCCGATATACATGCACGGAAATGTGATACAGCTCAGCATGTACCTGATCTCAGCCGATGCATTTTCCCGCACAAGATTTACCGCATCGTATGTGACAACGGTATCCGTACCGTAACATACATTTTCATCATCCTCTTCCATGTATGTATGACCGGCATAATCATGCTTATCCGACAGATTATCCAGCTGATTCTGCAGATCTTCCGGCACTTTTCCCGCCACACTTACCGCAAGTTCTGAATAATACGGTGTCATCTGCCGGATCCGCTCATCCGGCACAACAACGACATAATCGCCGCCGTTATGTCCGTCCTGCGAAAATGACTCTGTGCAGATCTTCCTGCAGGTCAGTGTCTCTCCCTGATCCTGAACCTTTACTTCCTTCGTAAAATCTCCGGTTTCTTTATATACCCTCTTTTTCATCTGAAGGATATATTCATTTTTTCCAAGCGTTTCCTGAGGATATCCAAGCATTTTTCTCAGATGGTTATAATCACTCAGTCCCATATATGTATCGTATCTGCAATACACATCATCACCGGCACTTTTACGGATCTTCTTTTCATCCGGTGTTCCATCTTGTCTGCGATATTCATCTCCAAAATACTGCAGATGTGTATACAACCATGTATTCATAACATTTGTATGATTTTCATAAATGCGGTATACACAGGAATCCTTTATGCCTGCTTCTTTTTTGACAATTTTCAATTCCTTTGCAGAATCATATTCCGGATTCTGACTGTTCACCTGTACATCGAACGGGAATTTCATCTCTAATACCTGATTCTGCCAGTCGGTGAACATTAAAGCAACCGAACAGCCCAGAAATGCGATCATAAAAAGCACCGTAAGCGTTCCCATGGTAAATCGCATCGTCTTTAATTTGGATGCAAACTGACGGAACAGGAACAGATTCTGACCATGGTAGATTGCATTTCCTTTTTTCTTCACATAACAGATGATCCACGCAGAAAGTCCTGTATAAAATACATACACCGTAAGAAACAATCCCATCAGAAATCCCGCAGCCGCACCAACCGACTGCACATTTCCACTCAGTATCCAGATACCGAATGCGAAGATGAAAACAATCGACACCGGCAGAAGTAACCGTTTTATCTTTTCGTTCTTTTCTCTCAGTTCTTCATTCTTCTGGTTCTCACTCATCAGATCATGAATATTCATCTTACGGAATCTCCGTCCACACCGGAATAATGCCAGCAGATAACATCCCGCAAAACAGCACACCGTCATAAGAAGACAATACCTGTTGAATTCCAGATGCGGTCTCAGTTCGACCTGTACAATACTGTAAAGAATCACAAGCAGTACCTGTTGAAGCAGCAGCCCCAGTCCCAGCCCTATCACAAAGGAACATACACCGAGTATCAGATTTTCCTTCATATAAAGCCGGGATACTTCTTTTTTCTTCATACCGATCAGCAGGTAGATACCGAATTCACGGCTTCTTTTTTCCAGCATGAACCGCACCATATAATTGATCAGCCATGCAACAATCAATACGATAAAAAATGTGGCAATACCGATCATCGCTGCCATCATCGTCGCCATCTCATACATTTTCTGAAGATCTTTTGAGAAAATAATGCTGTTAAATGCAAACATCAGTGATACCACAAATGTCATCGTCAACACATATACCAGATAATCTCTGGCCGAACGTCTGACGTTACGCAATGCAAGCTTACCGAACATCTGACAGTTCACCTCCTGTCAGGGACAGTACATCCAGGATCTTATTCAGGAATTCCCGTCTCTCTTCCACTCCTCTTACCAGTTCATGAAAGATCTTTCCGTCTTTTAAGAACAGGATACGGTTACAATAGCTAGCTGAAAATGCGTCGTGTGTGACCATGAGGATCGTAGACTGCATATCGTGATTCATCTTGCGGAATGTTTCCAGCAGTGTCTGTGCCGCTTTGGAATCCAGCGCTCCGGTCGGCTCATCCGCAAGGATCAGTTTCGGATGATGGATCATGGCTCTGGCACAGGCACAGCGCTGCTTCTGACCTCCGGATACCTGATATGGGAATTTGTCCCGGATCGTCTCGATATCAAGAAGTTTCAATATATCATCACATTTCTGCCGGATCTCTTTTTTATTCCTGCTGTGCAGCGTCATCGCCAGCACAATATTCTCCTCAATCGTAAGCGTATCTAACAGGTTATAATCCTGAAATACAAATCCCAGATTGTCTTTCCGGAATTCCGACAGTGCATCTTCACTCAGTTCCGTAATATCCGTATTGCCATAATATATATGCCCGGCCGTCACGCGGTCAATCGTAGACAGCATATTCAGAAGCGTCGTCTTTCCGGAACCGGATGCTCCCATGATACCTACAAACTCTCCCTTTTGCACACGAAAACTGACTCTGTCTACAGCTTTGGTGATGTTCGTATCATTTCCGTAATATTTTTCCACATCACATACCCGGATCTCTCCATCCGGGACTCTTTCTCCTGCCATGCTTTTGTCTGTTCTTTTCTTAATCAATTCTGTCCGGTCCGCTTTCGTTCGTCTGCGGGACACTCTTTTCTCACCTGTCTTATCCGACTCTTTTTTTCTTCTCATCTATCTCATCCTTTCTGGTCTTTTGTTTTTCGTCCTGTATTTTTCTTTACGTCTCTACTTTACTCGTCCGGACCAGAAAGTTGTATTGATGCATCTTTCAGTTATCTTACATTTTTGAAAGATAACTGCTGATTGGAAATGTAAGGATCATCTTCGTTCCATTTTCCCAGACCGATTCTGCCTCCATGGCAATTCCAAGTTTTTCACACAGCCGTCCGCACAGATAAAGTCCCATGCCCGTAGATTTTTTTCCACTTCTTCCATTGGAGCCGGTAAATCCCTTTTCGAAAATTCTGGATATCTCTTCTTCCCGGATTCCCGTTCCGTTATCTTCTACGATCAGCCGGACTCCATGCCCATACTTCTCTGTGTAAATATGAATATACGGAGACTCTTTCAGGTCTTCACTTTTATATTTCACACTGTTCAACACAAGCTGATTCAATATGAACAGAATCCACTTCTTGTCCGTATAGACATGATCCGGGCAATTCACTTCTCCACGCACTCCATTACTGATCAGATAGTACTTATTTTTCATTAAAATTTCTGCGGCCGTCTTTCCAAGATCCGTCTCTTCGATCATATAGTCTTTGTATACCTTTTCCATTCTGGCGTAATACAAAACCATATCTACGTCATTTTCAATCCGATGATTTTCAAGACCTATCTGTCTAGTCACTTCGTCTTTGTGATTCTCACACGCAAGCTGGATACTGGTGATCGGTGCCTTGATCTCATGCACCCAGCTTTCGATATAATCCCGGTAATCATTCTGTTCATCTTCAAGCTTACGGATCCGTTCTATCACGGATTTATTCGACCGCCGGATCAGCTCCCGGTAAATCCGGTCCTCCAGATACGGTGAAGATGGCAGCAGTTCTCCCAGCAGATATCTCTGATCTACATTTTCCAGAATATGTTCTGCCCTGTCAAAATATTTCTTTCTGCGGTAATATCCCGTCACGACCCATAAAATAACAATGATCCACCAGAAAACAAGAATCAGTGCAGCCACATTTCTGTTATACCCTGTAATATAGAAGAATCCCATCAGTAACATCATACACAGAAGGTGCAGCAGACATATCAGAATCTTGTCTTTTATATATTCCGAAAATCTCATATGCGGTACCCCATTCCCCGTTTGGTCTCGATAAAATCTGTCACTCCGATAGCTGCAAGTTTCCCTCTGAGTCTCGTAACATTCACACTTAACGTATTGTCATCTATGAAGACTTCATTGTCCCACAGGTATTCGATCATATCCAGTCTCGGGACGATCTCACCCTTTTTCTGATAGAGAAGGTGCAGGATCTTTAATTCATTTTTGGTAAGATCTGCTTTCTTTCCATTGCATTCTATGTAACCGCCCGCAACATTTAAGATCACGCCCCTGTATTCAAGGCTCAGTGCATCATCCCTTGATTTTCCGGCAGTTTTCTTAGTAGTTCTTTTTAATACTACGCCTATTCTTGCCAGTAAAATCGGAGGATTGAACGGTTTGGTAATGTAATCATCTGCTCCTTTTAAAATTCCGGCCAGTTCATCCATGGAATCCGTCCGGCTGGTCAGGAATATGATCGGAACGTCTGAGTGTTCCTTAAGTTTCGTACAGATATCAAAACCACTTTCTCCCGGAAGGTTCAGATCCAGAAGTACCAGATCCGGCGCAGATGTCATACCGCATATCTGTCCGGCCACATTTTCAAATGTTTCAATCGTCACTACTTCATAGAATGCATTTTCCAAAAGACGCTTTAATTCTTTTCTGATTCCTCCATCATCTTCTACAATCACAATTTGCATATATTTCTCCTTATGACGTTATATTTTACTGTTGTCTAATTATATCTATAAGTACATTCACGGCCACAAGTGTATATTCCGACAGCATAGAACCATCTGCGCGGAAATTTAGAACCACTCTATTGTTTGAACAGAGCCACCTTCACGGAAGGTGAGCCATTCATATAAATCTATCCTATAATGAGCTTAGCACACACAAGTGTGACTAATC
>JBNMJT010000112.1:0-7772 GCA_050873945.1 Dorea sp. | reverse complement strand
TGTTTCTTCTACTTTCGCTGTATCATCCGCTACTGCTGCTTTTGGTTCTGCGTCTTTGTAGATCAGGAATGAGATCACGAATGCTACGCCAACTGCGATTACCATCTCGATTAAGTACTGAAGTGGCTGGTTCAGGCAGAGCAGGATTCCGAAGATACCTGTTACACCAGTTCCTTTTGCTCCAAGGTGTACCAGTGATGCATATAATGCTCCACATCCTCCACCGATACATCCGGCGATGAATGGTTTGAAGAATCTTAAGTTTACACCGAAGATTGCCGGCTCTGTGATTCCCATGAATGCACTCAGTGATGATGGAAGTGCCAGAGACTTGATCTTCTTATCTTTTGATTTGATACCTACTGCGAGTGCTGCAGCTCCCTGTGCTACGTTGGCTGCACTTGCAAGTGGAAGCCAGTATGTAACACCGTATTTTGCAAGCTGTCCGATGTCAATGGCTGTATACATCTGATGAATACCGGTTACTACGGTTGGTGCATATAAGCTTCCCATGATCAGACTTCCAATTCCAAGAGGAAGTGTTAACATCCACTGGATTGCTCCAAGGATTGCATTTTCAGCCCATACGAAGATCGGTCCTACAATCGATAATGTAAGATAACCTGTTACAAATACGCTGACCAGCGGTGTCACGAACAAGTCAAGAACTTCCGGTACAATCTTATGTAACTTCTTCTCGATCACTGCCAGGATCCATACAGCGATGATAACCGGGATAACGTGTCCCTGATATCCGACCATGTCGATCTTAAACAGTCCGAAGAATACACTCTGTGTCTGCTGTACACCTTCTGTTGCTACGGTGTAAGCGTTCTGCAGTGACGGATGAATCATAATCATACCGATAACTGCACCGAGATACTGGTTCGCACCAAATGCTTTCGCTGCTGAGAATGCGATCAGGATCTGTAAGAATGTGTATGCTATATTACTGAACAGATTCGCAAATACATAGATCGAACTGTGTGTATTAATATGGAGGAATCCGTTGCTGTTCATAAAATCAAGTGAGTTCATGATTCCCATTAAGAAACCGCTGGCTACGATGGCCGGAATGATCGGTACGAAGATATCACCAAGCAGCTTGATCGCACGCATGAACCAGTTCTGCTTCTCTGCGGCTGCCTCTTTCGCCTCTGCTTTCGAGCTTGCTGTGATACCTGCGATGTCGATGAACTCGGCAAATACTTTATTTACCGTACCGGTTCCAAGGATAATCTGAAGCTGTCCCGATGCTTCGAAGACTCCTTTTACCCCTTCTACATTTTCAAGTGCTTCTTTACTTACTTTCTTATTATCTGCAATGACAAGACGAAGTCTCGTTGCACAATGTGCTGCAGATGCAATGTTCTTACTTCCACCGACATGATCCAGGATGTCCTGCGCGGTCTTTCTGTAATCCATAATAACTCTCCTTCCCTGTTTTATGTGTAATCGTTTTCACATCTTGTGATTTTATAATAAGAAAAAAAATGCCATTTGTAAAGATGGCATTTTTACTGATATTTACTATTCATTTTTGTGCGCATTGCACGAATTCCGCTGTTTTTGACCGCTTCTGCATCTGATCAGACTTCTATTTGCACGTTTTAACCGATGATATTCTGTTCGACTGCTTTTATTCTTCCATATTTTCTTCATTCTCTTCCGGATCATCAATTTCAGCGAGCCGGAATCCAAGTTTGATCTCTACCGGAATGCTTTCGTCCCGTTCTATCACGTCCAGCAGGAGTTCGGCGCCCCTAATTCCACTGGTCTTATATCCAAAATGCACCGTCGGTATTCCACCTGTTACAGCCTTTAAAAGCTGATTATCGCCAAATCCGGTAACCTGGATCGATGTATTTTCTAATATATAGCGGAATCTGGATCCGGTACCTTCTACATTCTTTGGAATCTGGCTTCCTACATAAGTATGGATTGCTTCAATTGCTCCGGCTGCGATTGTATCTGTGGCACATGATATGATATCGATGTCATGTTTTTCATTCAATAATTCGAGAACTTTTTCATATCCCGACTCTGTGGTGAACTCTGCCACTTTATAATTTTCTTCTTTCAATTCCTTTCCGGCTTTTTTCAGTCCTTCACGGAATCCGTCTTCTCTGGCCGCTCCGGCTGCCTTATCTTCTCTTGATACTCCGATATATGCAATCTCTTTCCGACTCTTTGCCGCAACCGCACGTCCCATCGCTTCCCCTGCACCATAATCATCGTGATAAATGCAGTTCGCATACTTCGTATGCTGCCCGATCACAACGACCGG
Source organism: Dorea sp. (assembly GCA_050873945.1). GTDB lineage: Bacteria > Bacillota > Clostridia > Lachnospirales > Lachnospiraceae > Dorea_A. The sequence goes on along the minus strand of JBNMJT010000112.1, from coordinate 5,485 downwards.
TACTTTCGATTCTTTCAGGAATCTTCTGTGCTCTGCCGTGATCATCGTTCCTACGAGAATAATCCCGTCTACCGGATAATTCTCGAACAGACGCATATATTCAATTTCCTTCGTCGGTGTATTATCCGTTCCGGCAAGCAGCATCTGGTAATTCCGCTCCGAAAGGACTTTCTCAATCCCTGCCGTGATCCGGCTGATGGATTCTGAATTGATCTTCGGCACAACCACTCCGATCAGGCAGGCCTTCTTCGTCCGAAGCATACGCGCCTGCGCCGACGGCTGATAGCCGGTCTCTTCGATCACTTTTTTGATCTGTTCTTTCTTCTCATCGCTGACGTATCCGCCGTTCAGATATCTTGACACTGCTGCGCTGGATACTCCCGCCAGTTTGGCAATTTCTTTGATCGTCATATGCTATTACTCCCTTTATTATTCTGTGCTTTAGAACATTATAACACATAATAAATGGGGACGGGGGATTTCTGGAAATCCCCCCGTCCCCATTGCGTTACATTAACGTATTAACTTTCAAACTGGCTATGATACAGCTTATGGTAAAAGCCACCTTTTTTCAGCAATTCTTCATGATTACCCTGCTCGATGATCTTACCGTCTTTCATAACTAAGATCAGCGAAGCATTCCGTATTGTCGAAAGTCTGTGTGCCACGATAAAGCTTGTTCTTCCTTTCATCAGCTTATCGAATGCTTCCTGTACCTGCAGTTCGGTACGGGTATCGATACTGGATGTCGCCTCGTCTAAGATCAGCATCGGCGGAAGGCAGAGCATCACTCTTGTGATACACAGAAGCTGCTTCTGTCCCTGACTGATACTGTCTTCATGGAGCACCGTGTCCAGACCTTTCGGAAGTCTTCGGATGAATTCCCAGCTTCTTGCTTCTTTCGCCGCACGGATGATCTCTTCCTCTGTCGCCTCCGGCTTACCAAAGCAGATGTTGTCTCTTACGGTTCCGCTCTTGATCCAGGTATCCTGCAGTACCATGCCAAAGCTGCTTCTGAGCGCATGTCTGGATACTTCGCGGATGTCTTTTCCATCCACCAGGATCTTACCTGCATCCACATCATAGAAACGCATCAGCAGGTTGATAAATGTTGTCTTACCGCATCCAGTCGGACCAACGATTGCGATACGCATACCTGGTTTTACATCCAGATTAAAATTCTTGATCAGTTCTTTTTCTTTGTCGTAGCTGAATGCCACATCATCGATCGTAACATTGCCATCGACTGCAGCAAATGCTCCTTCTGCGTCCGGTGTCTCTTCTTTCTGCTCCAACAGATCAAAGATACGGTCCGCACATGCCAGCGCATTCTGCATCTCTGTAATTACCGAACTGATATCGTTGAACGGCTTCATATACTGGTTCGCATACGATAACAGTACGGAAAGTCCCCCGACCGTCAACGTTCCGCCCGGTATCAGGAATGCTCCCAGCAAAGCCACTCCGGCGTAAATAATATTGTTGACAAATCTTGTGGACGGATTCGTTAAACTACTGTAGAACACTGCTTTCTGGCTGTAATTCTGCAGTTCTTTATTGATCTCATCAAATCTTCTGGAAGATTCTTTCTCATAACCAAATGCTTTGACTACCTTCTGTCCGCCGATCATTTCCTCGATCAGTGCCGTCTGGCGTCCTCTGGTCTCACTCTGTTTCCGGAACATCGTATAAGATCTGGAAGAAATGAATTTCGCCACTACGAAACTAAATGGTGTCAGTACGATTACCAACAGTGTTACCCACACATTTTTTGAAAACATGAAAATCAGTGTCACAACGATCGTCACAATTCCTGCAAATAACTGTGTAAATCCAAGCAGAAGACCATCGGATAAGATGTCCGTATCTGCAATGACACGGCTTACGATATCTCCGGTACTGTGCTGATCCAGATAAGACAGCGGAAGTACCTGGATATGACGGATTGCCTGCGACCGGATATCCTGTACGATCCGGTATGTCATACGGTTGTTCAGAAGATTCATGAACCAGGTAGCAAGTGCCGATATCACGATAAATATCAGGATCTGCTTCAGGTAATGCCACATCATATCAAAGTTAACCTGATGTGCCGCTACCACTTCGTCAATCGCATCTCCGAATAAGACCGGCACATACAACTGCAATACTACAGAGATTGCAGCAAAGATCACACTGAACACAAGGAAAATCTTATACTTTCCTATGAGCTTTAATAATTTCTTCATTACTCTGCCGCTCCTTTCTCTGTCTTTTCTGCAGCCGGACGTTCTTCCGGGAACTGTGAATAATAGATCTCCTGATAGGTCTCACAAGTCTCCATCAGTTCTTCATGGGTTCCCTGCCCTGCCAGTTCACCGTCATCCATAACAAGGATCTTGTCCGCCTGACGGATGCCGGAAATTCTCTGGGATACCAGGAATGTGGTCACGTTACCTTCCAGTCTGCCGAGCGCTTTACGAAGTGCCGCATCTGTTGCAAAATCCAGCGCACTTAAACTGTCATCCAGAATTAATATCTCCGGATTTCCAACCAGTGCACGTGCGATCGTCAGACGCTGCTTCTGTCCACCTGACAGGTTACGTCCGTTCTGCTCCACTTCAAAATCAAGCTTTCCAGGCTTGGACTCTACGACATCTTTTGCCTGTGCAATTGTGATCGCATTCCATAATTCTTCATCCGTAGCCTGATCATTTCCCCACTTCAGATTTTCACGGATACTTCCTTTAAACAGTACCTGCCGCTGCTGGACCACACCGATCTCCCTGCAAAGTTCTCCCTGCGGATAATCCTTTGTGTTGACACCGTTTACCTTTACGGTTCCTTCCTGCGGATCATAGAATCTCGGGATCAGGCTGACCAGTGTACTCTTACCACTTCCGGTTCCTCCGATGATTCCGATCGTCTGACCTTTCTTTGCCTGGAAGGTGATGTCTGATAAGCTGGATGCTCCGGCACCTTCGTAGGTAAATGTGACGTGATTAAATTCAACTGCCATATTATCATCAGCTTTATCATTTTCAACATTTGCATCCCTTGCATTCTCTGCATTCTGAATGTCTCCGCTTCCGTCCGCTGCTTTATATTCCATACTGGACTTCACATCCAGAATACCAGCCACACGGTCCGCACACGCCATAGATTTATTCAGCGTAATGATCAGGGATGCAAGCTTAATCAGCTCTACAATGATCTGTGCCATATAGTTGTATAATGCCACAACCTGCCCCTGCTGCAGATTTCCCATATTAACCTGCAGACCTGCCCGCGCGATCAAAATCACTGTTGCCCCGTTGATCAGTACATACGTAACCGGATTCAGAAGAGCCGAAATTCTTCCGACGAACTCATTCAGTCTTGTAAGCTCACGGTTTCCTTCTTCAAATTCCTCTACTGACTGTTCTTCCCGGCAGAATGCACGGATGACACGGACACCTGTCAGGTTCTCTCTTGTAAGTCCTGTCACACGGTCCAGTCCTGCCTGTACTTTCTTGAACAGCGGAATACTGATCAGCATAATCGAAAATACAACCACGAACAGGATCGGTACTGTTACTACAAAGATCAATGCACAGCGTACATTAATGGTAAATGCCATCACCATCGCACCAATTACGACGAACGGACTTCTGAGCAGCAGACGCAGCCCCATATTAATTCCGTTCTGCACCTGGTTCACATCATCCGTCATTCGCGTAATCAGCGTATCCGTTCCCAGCGTATCCAGTTCTGTAAATGACAGTCCCTGAATGTGATCAAACATCGCCTGTCTGACGCTGGTCGCAAATCCAACACTTGCCTTTGCAGCAAAGAACTGTGCCGTAAAGCTGCATAACAGTCCGACTGCTGCCATGAGCAGTAATACGAAGAACATTTCCACGATGTATCCGTGGTCATTCTTCGCAACGCCCACATCAATAATCTGAGCTACCACAAGCGGAACCATAAGATCGAACACAACTTCCAATAATTTAAAAAGCGGTGCCAGAATACTTTCCTTGCGGTAAGGTCTCAGAAATTTCTCAAGACGCTTCATTTCTTTCACTCCATTCCTTTTTTGTCCGATAACTAATAAATCCTATTGTTTTATATCTGAATATCACAATTTAAAGATTCGCAATATTCCTGTTTCTTTATCTGTTATCTACTTATTATAATGTCCCTTGACTGTTTTATTATAGTCCGTTATCATTGATATGAATAATACTGTTTTTATAGCTTAGTAATACAAAAAATATATAAGGCAGGTAATCCATATGGAACTTAGGCAATTAGAATATTTCCGCGAGATCGCATCCACCGGCAGCATCAATGAAGCAGCCAGACACTTGAATATGTCCCAGCCGCCGCTCAGCTACCAGATCCGTCAGCTGGAAAATGAATTAAATGTAAAACTTTTTGACCGCACCAGCAAGGGCGTTACCCTGACCGAAGCCGGCAAGCTTCTCTATGACCGGTCCGGTAATCTGCTGGAATATGCCAGATCTACCGAACTCGAGGTCTCAAAAACCGGGAAAAAGCGAATCCTGCGTATCGGTCTGACTCCCACAACTGTAGATACCATCATGCCTTATATTTCCCAGTTTTCGAAAAAAAATCCCGACGTGAACTTTGAAGTCCACGACGGGATCACATATTCGCTTTATCAGTATCTTCTGGACGGGATCATCGATATCTCCGTTGCCAGAACACCACTGCGTCTTGATGAGGTGTCTTATACGGAATTGTGTTCTGGACCGATGATTGCAGTGTCAGCGTCAGAAAATATGGTTTCAAAAACCGCTGACGTTACTACAGATACACCACATAATTCTTCGAAACACAATGCGGCCTCTTCCTTAAAGCTCTCCGATCTTTTACACAGACCGCTGATCTTATACCGCAGATACGAAGAACTCATCATGAATACCTTTCATGCCCAGAATATGAATCCAGACATCTTCTGTGTCTGCGATGATCCCAGAGGTGCCATGCTGTGGGCGAAAGAAGATCTTGCAACTGCCATCTTCCCGCAGTCCATGGCAAGCTTATGTGACGGACTTTGTATACAAGAATTGGATGAGCCGGATCTTGTAACTAAGATACTTCTGATCTGGGCGAAGGGCAAGAAACCGGTGCCGCTGGTGCAGGAATTTCTGGATGTGTGTGGTGGAATGTGAGTATTAAATAACCCCATCCACTTCTTCCTGTAAATTTACATCGTAAGAAAATACATATGCCAGACACAGTACCATATTTCCCCTTTCTGTGTTTGAAAATTATTGTTTTTCGATAATTTATAATTTTATTATAGCAAGGAATTATCGTTTGCGAATAATTTTGATTATTAAAACAATATGATTCTAGTTACAACCACCAGTTCAACTGGTGGTTTATTATTAGCCCTCCTAAGGGCTATTGTTACTGCTCGCCCTAAAGGGCGGATATCGCAAGCACTCTTACTGGTCCGCTATAAAGCGGTACCTCTTGAATCTTCTTTTCTAGA